>JAKSQL010000099.1 GCA_024404125.1 Clostridia bacterium | reverse complement strand
TAATAAGTTTATAGGTCGGTTTTAAGGTATCAATGTCAAATTCGCAACTCGCATTTTCAACCTTATAGGCATCTATCGCATAAGATTTTAATTCTGAATAGTGTGTGGTGGCAATACATTTTGTATGTTTTTCATTGAGTTCGGTAAGTATTGCTTTTGCAAGCGCCGCGCCTTCTATGGGGTCTGTTCCCGCGCAAAGTTCGTCAAATAAAACAAGTGAATTCTCGTTGCACTCATCTAAAATCGTGACTATGTTAACCATATGCGATGAAAATGTGGAAAGTGACTGCTCAATACTCTGCTCGTCACCTATATCGGCAAAAATCTTATCAAACACCGCAATTTCACTGTTATCGCCTGCGGGTATCATAAGTCCGCACATAGCCATAAGGCATAAAAGACCAACAGTTTTAAGTGTGACGGTTTTACCTCCTGTGTTCGGCCCCGTAATAATTAAAGTATCGTAATCTCCGCCGAGCGAAAGAGATATCGGCACTACCTCATTTTTATTTATCAGCGGATGCCGTGCGTTTATAAGATTTACATATCCGTTACCGTTGATATTCGGTACCGATGCATTCATATTTATCGCAAGTCTTGCCTTTGCAAAAATTAAATTCAACTCAACAAGTGCATTAAAAGAGTATTTTATACTTTCAGCAAACTCGCCTACATTTGCTGAAAGTTCGGCTAAAATCCGTGCAATTTCGTCCTGCTCTTTTGATTTTAAAACCCGTATTTCGTTATTGGTCTCAACAACACTCATCGGCTCTACAAACAAGGTCGAGCCCGACGATGACGTATCGTGTACAATACCCTTAATTTCGCCTTTGTATTCTGTTCGTACGGGTACTACAAATCTGCCGTCTCTTTGGGTGATAATAGCGTCTTGCAGGTATTTTGAACTGCCTCCGCGCACAATTTTTTCAAGGTCATCACGGATTTTTGAAGAACACTGTGCAATTTTTCGTCTTATGGAAGACAATTCGGGTGAAGCATTATCGCTTATTTCGTCCTCACTTTTGATTGCAAAAAATATTTTTTCCTCAATAAATTTATTTGGTGTAAGACTTGAAAAGTATCGGTCGATAGAATACTTTTCTTTTGCGGAGCTATCCTCTCTCCACCCTTTAACACCGCGTATAATACGAAGAGTTTCGCCTATATCCAAAAGCTCTCTTATTGATAATGTTGCACCGATATCCGCTTTATGTAATGCAGAAGAAATATTTTGTGTGTTTGAAAATGTAGGAGAGGAATATTTTGACATTAAGATATAAGCATCTTCCGTAAGTTTTAAATCGGCAGACACTTCACTTAATGAATTGCTCGGCATAATGTTCAATGCCTTTTCTTTTGCATCAGGCATTGAAGCCAAAGAAGCGAGCATTTCAAGTATTTGATTTAGTTCAAGCGTTTTACAGCTTTTGTTTAAATCGTACATAATAACTCCTAAAGAATGCTTTTATAAAATTCCAAAGTTTTAAAATGATGTTCAGACTGTATGCAAATATACTTTTCGGTAACTTCCGAAAGTATATTTGCCTGATTTTGAGGTATTTCAAAAGAATACAGATTTTCGAATTTTGAATATACTATATGCCGCATAGCATCAAGTACGGTACGGTTGATTTTACGGCACATATCTCCCGATTTACAGTTATCACATAAAATAACACCGTCAGTTAATTTAAAATACATTATGTTTTCATCCGTTTTACCGCAACTGTCACACGCCAAAAGACTCGGCGCATAGCCCGAAATTACGGCAATTCTGAGTTCCGTAATTGCTTTAATTACGGTGGGATTTTTTTTGTTTTCGGTAAGGAAATGCAAAGAGTTTAAAATCAGTCTTAAAAACTCCTCGGAGCCGTCGCCGTAGGGGCCTAATACTGCCGACAATTCGCAAAAATACTGTGCAAGTGAAAGGATTTCAATATCGTCACCCGCACCGAAAAAAATTTTATTCGGCGTTGCTTCTCTGATTTTATATGTATCTGACTTTTTTTCTATAAGAAAATTCGAATAGGATAAAAGTCCCGTAGCCGAACCTTTTTTGCTTTTAATACTTTTGGCACCTGCGGCAAATGCTTTTATAACACCGTATTCTTTACTTAAAAGAGTTACAAGACGGTCGTTATCCCCTATATTCATTTCCTTTATCACAAGTGCATCGGTTGTGAATTTCATTAACAACACCGCCTATTTCGACCTTTACGGAGTCACTGTATTGAATGTAGTATTTCGGATTTCCCGTAATTATGAATTTAAGCCAATTTTCATCTTTCTTCACAAATAATCACCAAAATAATTATTTGCTCAAATTAAAAAAATATGGTAGGAAATATTAGTTAATCAGATAATAAACCGAAAGAATTTATATCAGACGGACGGTTTCGCCAGTCTTCTTTAACCTTAACCCAAATTTTAAGATTAACCTTTGTGCCGAAAAACTTTTCAAGTTCAATTCTTGCACTGCTTCCTATGTTTTTAAGGGTTTCTCCGCCTTTGCCAATTATAATGCCTTTGTGAGAGTTTTTTTCGCAAAAAATAACGGCGGCAATTTCAATTATCGGAAGTCCGTCTTTCGTATCGTGTTCAAAAAACTTTTCAAGATTAACAGCAATTCCGTGCGGCACCTCTTTTGAAAGTGTGCGAAGCGCCTTTTCGCGTATTATTTCCGATACCATAACACTATCGGGTTGGTCGGTAATATCATCTGAACTAAAAAAGTGTTTTGCGGGTTTTGCGTACTTAAACAGCAAAGATACAAGCAACTCCACACCGCTGCCGTTTTTTGCAGAAACGGGTACAATTTCATCAAAAGCATACAAATCTTTATAGCAATTTATGATTTCAAATAGCTCGTCCTTTTTAGCAAGACGGTCAATTTTGTTTATTGCAAGAACTGTTTTTATACCGCTTTTTTTAAGATTATCCGCAAGCGCTATTTCGGCAGGCGGCAAACCCTTATCGATTTTAAATTCGGGCAGGGCATCAACTACCAAAATTGCCGCATCAATATCGCACATACTGTCTTTTACTGCTTTAATCATATTTTCGCCGAGCAGATTATGCGGTTTATGAAATCCCGGTGTATCAATAAATACAAGTTGAGTTTCGTTGTTTGTAACTACACCCATAATTCTTGTTCTTGTAGTTTGCGGCTTTGAGGAAACTATTGAAATCTTTTCACCTACTATACGGTTTAAAAGCGAAGATTTACCTACGTTTGCCCTGCCTAATATTGTAATAAATGCAGACTTTTCTTCCATAATCATACCTTTGTTATTGCAAGACCTAACCTATTTAAAACCGATTCTTCTTTTTCACGCATAATTGTTTTTTCAAGTCCGCCGTTAACGTGGTCATAGCCAAGCAAATGCAGTACTGAATGCACCGTAAGATAGGCAATTTCACGTTCTGTGCCGTGACCGTAAAGGTCGGCTTGCTCATACGCGTGTTCAACCGATATAATTACATCGCCTAACATTTTTAAGTTTGTTTCGGGATTTGTATCATACTCGCCGTTTTCACCTAACGGAAAAGAAAGCACATCGGTAGACTTATCTATGTTTCTGAACTGCTTATTGAGTGTTTGTATTTCGCTATCGTCCACAAAAGTTACATCTACTTCAACATCAAAGGGAAAGTTTTCTTCTTTAAGGGTTGCTATGCACGCTTTACGTACCAAAAGTCGCGTGCCTGCGGGCAATTTGATTTTTTTCTGATTATCGTTAATGTTTACCTTTATTTTCATTTAAACCACCGTTTTTTTCATATGCTTTAATAATTTCCTGTACTAATCTGTGACGTACAACGTCCTTTTCATTAAGTTTGATAATGGCAATATCGTCAATATCCCTTAAAATTTTAACCGCTTCCTTAAGTCCCGAACGTTTACCGTCAGGCAGGTCAATTTGTGTAACATCACCCGTAACTACCGCTTTGGAATTAAATCCGAGACGTGTTAAAAACATTTTCATTTGCTCACTTGTCGTGTTTTGGGCTTCGTCTAAAATAATAAAACTGTCGTCAAGCGTTCTGCCGCGCATATAAGCAAGCGGAGCAACTTCTATATCACCGCGCTCTTGACAGCGCTGAAAGTTTTCGGCGCCCATCATTTCAAATAGCGCATCGTAAAGCGGTCTTAAATACGGGTCTACCTTTTGTTGCAGGTCACCGGGTAAGAAGCCCAGTTTCTCCCCCGCTTCAACCGCAGGACGTGTAAGTATAATTCGGTTTACCTGCTTTGCGCGGAATGCGCTTACCGCGAGAGCAACCGCAAGATAAGTTTTACCTGTTCCGGCAGGACCTACGCCTATTGTCACAGTATGTGAAG
>JAKSQL010000098.1 GCA_024404125.1 Clostridia bacterium | reverse complement strand
AGTATCGTTACCGTTCAGGGCATTTTGCAAAACGATTTTTATATCGGCACGCTGCGGCAGGGCAAATATACACGAAAGAAAATCAATGGTGACGATATCAAAAAGGACGAGAGTGAACACCTTGTCTTTGAAAATCACCACGAGGCGATTGTGGACTACCGCACTTTTTCGGTCGCCCAAGAGGCAATGAAAAAGCGGACAACGAGCAGTTACCGAGGCATTAAAAAATACGATAATGTCTATTCGGGATTTATGGTCTGCGGCGACTGCGGAAGCCCGATGTTCCCCATGAGCCGAAAGGATTTGAAAGAAGCGTACCGTTGCGGTGCTTACCATGTGAGAGGACTCAAAGCGTGTACGAGCCATCACATTCGGGTAGATGTGCTTGACGAAGTGTTAAAAGGGTATCTGCGTGAGGTTAAAAAGACGAGTGCAAAAATGATAAAAAAACTCAACAAGTCGATTGAGGAAGAAGCCGAGCAAATCAGGAAAAAAGATGAATCGGAGGACGACCTTGAAAAGAAGCTTATTGATGTGCGAATGGAACGGGCGATGCTCTCCCGCCAAATGACAAGAGAAATTATGCGTGACCTTTCCAAAGAAGATTTGATTGTTGAAACCTATCAGCCGCTCTTGGACGAATGCGACAGCACGATAGAGGGCATACAAAATCAGATAATGCTGACAAGGGATAAACGCAATACGGTCATCAGGGTTAACCGCATCGCCAAAGAAATGATAGACATTATTGATGAAATCACCGAAAAGGATAAGCTCGACAAGACTGACCTTGAATTTATCATTGATAAGATTTTCGTCTATGAAGACCACATTCATATAAAGCTTAAAGACGATATAACTTGCATTTTAGAGAGCGGAACACTGCCTGATGAAAATACGGAGGAAGCCGCAAATTTTAAGAATGGCGTCATAAATAACTTAAATACAAAAATAGTCCAAACGGCAAATCACCGTTCGGACAAGGTTTATGGCGTCAGTGTTATCAGTAACGGCGACCCGTTAGAAATATACACTAACGCGGGCGGTGAAGTAATTTTTAAAAAATATTCGCCGATAGGCGAGCTATCAAATCTTGCTACCGAGTATGCGGACGCGCTCTCTCAAGGCACAAAACTTGCCGTTGTTATCTGCGACCGCGACCACTGTGTTGCGGCGGCGGGCATTTCTAAAAAAGAGGTGCTCGAGCGAAGTGTTACGGCGGAACTTGAAAACATTATGGAATCAAGGCAAGTCTACAAAGCTGAAAATTCCGAACTTTACGCGCTTGACGGTGTTAATAAGCCGGTATGCTTTGCTTCTCCTATTATATCTGCGGGTGACGTTACGGGTTGTGTGGTATTACTTGAATCGGACAGCGTTAAAAAAGCAGAAGACTCGGATATCAGTCTTGCAAAGGTAGCAGCTAAGTTTTTAGGCAATCAAATGGAATAACCTTACCGCTTGAAATTCGCCGTTTAAAATGCTAAAATATACCAAAGCGATATGTTTGGAGTGTGTTTTGTGTATATTTTAGCATCGGCATCGCCGAGAAGAAAAGAACTGTTAAGTAAAATAACCGATAATTTTAAAGTTGTGGTCTCAAACACCGACGAAACCGTACCCTGCGGCATGGCCGCCGAAAATGTTCCCGAATATCTGGCATTTAAGAAAGCCGAAGCGGTAGCGGTTTTAAATCCTTTGGATACAGTAATCGGGGCTGATACCGCGGTTTTCTTAAACGGCAAAATGTTAGGCAAACCGAAAGACGAAAGTGATGCCTTTAACATTCTTAAATCTCTCTCGGGCAACACACATACGGTAATAACGGGTTGCGCTATTATAAAAGGAAATAAAAAAATAACCTTCAGTCAAAAGACAAAGGTTACCTTTTATCCTATTTCGGACAGTGATATAAATTGCTATATAAAATCGGGTGAGCCGATGGACAAGGCGGGCGCATACGGCATTCAGGGCAAAGGTGCGCTTTTTGTAAAAGAAATATCGGGGGACTACTTTAACGTGGTAGGTCTGCCCGTATCACGGCTTGCAATCGAACTTAAAAAGATATAAAAACTGCCGGTATTAACCGGCAGTTTTAATTTTACATTTTGTTTTAACAACCGAACTTTCAAGTATTATATCACCTATTTTATCGGCGAATATTTTCCCCGACTTCGGATTTTTAACCGAAAGTATTTCGCCCTTAATCTCCGCTTGAACAGACGAATACTCAAAACTTAAATCGCAGTTTTCGGTAGTGCAGTTTATAAGTTTTAAATTTTTACAGTAGCAAAGCGGTTGTGTGCCTATTATGTGACAGTTTATTAGTGTTAGATTTTCGCTGTACCAACCGAGGTATTCGCCCTTTACGGTGCAATTTTTAACCGTTACGTTTTTTGAATGCCAAAAGGCATCTTTAGTATCAAGCGTACTGTTCTCTATTTTTACGTTTCTTGTGTACTGAAAAGAATATTTCCCCGTCATATCAAGATTTGAAATAACTGCGTTTTTACACTCGAACATAAAATACTGCGAATC
The DNA here is from genome assembly GCA_024404125.1 of Clostridia bacterium. Classification (GTDB taxonomy): domain Bacteria; phylum Bacillota; class Clostridia; order Oscillospirales; family Acutalibacteraceae; genus UBA737. The sequence continues at coordinate 1,890 of JAKSQL010000098.1, read as the reverse complement.
TACCGTACAGTTTGATATCGCAATATTCCTGCATCGCCAAAGAAGTTCGGGCGACACAGATTTTACTCCGCTTAAGGCAACATTTTCGCACTCTCTGAATGCTTTTATACCGTTTAAAACGGAATTTGCAACCGCAACCGACTTACAGTACCACAGTGCCGCCCGACAGTTTTCGGTCATAGTGCAGTTTAATATTGCAAGGTTTTTATTATGCCAAAACGGATATCTTAAGTCAAACGTACATCCGTCTACACTTATTTTTTTTGCTTCTTTGAGCGCCGATTCACCGTCCGCAGGACCTGCGAACGTACAGTTTATGACCTGCGCATCCGTTAAATTGTAAAGCGCCCGTTCTTCGTCAAAAGTACGGTCCTTAACCGTTTGCAATCCTAATCCCCGCTTTTTAATAGTTTTATAACCGATAATGCCGAAAGGCAAGGGTTATGCCCTTACCTTTCGATTTTGTTTTGCCCTATTTCTTTTTCATCTTGCAACACCGCGCAAACAAGATATCTCTGAGTATCAACGTTGGTGCAGGTGCTGAGTACTATTATCTTATCTTTTGTGGTAACGTCTACACCCTTGCGTACGTGCTTTGAAAGTGACTGCGGCTTTACACAGTCATCAAGGAATGCTTGATACGAACTGTCTTTAGTAAACGAATTAAAGGCATTTAAAATATGCCTGTCATCATAAATAAACGCCGAGAATATTTTATACGTAAGCACTTTGCCCGGCATATAGATATGTATGGTATCGTGCTCGTTAAAATAACTTGTTGTACGGAATTTTTTAAGGGGAGTAAACATTGTACCGTCCGCCAAATCGTGACCGTATATGATAGTTACCTTATCCTTGAAGTTGTTGTTGTTATAGCGTTGAATATAGATACTTCCGTCAAAACTGTACTTGTTGTCAAGATTATGGGTAAGATAAAAGTCCTCTTTCAAACTCGAACTGCTTTGAAGTATCGGATAATCAATAGGCGATTTACCGGTACTGTCGGGGTCCTCTACCGTAATCCAAGCGCATACATTGGGATTTTGTGCTTTTAATGCATCAAAATCTATGGTCATATCAACCGTAGGGGCTTCGACGGAAGAATCACTTGAGGTTTTAGAAGCGGTGGGTTTCTTATACTCTTTAACCTTTTCGTTATCGGGTATTAAGCATAACTTTATAAGGAGCAAAAGCGACACTAAAAAGCATACAATGCAAACGCCTGAAATTATCGCTCTTTTTTTGGTCATATTTTTGGGACTTAATTTTTTTAAAAACACTGTAAATGCTGATTCTTTTGAATGATTCATTTTGAGTACACCTTATCTGTCTTGAGTATTTTTGTGCCGCCCATATACGGCTGTAATGCTTCGGGAATTTTAACACTGTAGTGTTCACCGTCAAAGCATAGGTTGTTTTCGAGTAATGCTATAAGCATACGCGGAGGAGCAACAACGGTATTGTTAAGTGTGTGGGCAAGATATTTGTTGCCGTCTGCGCCCTTAATTCTGATGCCGAGTCTTCTTGCCTGCGCGTCACCGAGGTTTGAGCAGGAGCATACCTCAAAGTATTTCTTTTGCTTGGGACTCCACGCCTCAACATCATACGATTTAACTTTAAGGTCTGCAAGGTCGCCCGTACAGCACTCAAGTGTTCTTACCGGAATATCAAGACTGCGGAAAAGTTCTACCGAATAACTCCACATCTTGTTAAACCATTGCATACTTTCCTCGGGTTTGCAGATAACTATCATTTCCTGCTTTTCAAACTGGTGTATGCGGTAAATGCCTCTTTCCTCTATTCCGTGAGCGCCCTTTTCTTTTCTGAAGCAGGGCGAATAACTTGTAAGTGTAAGCGGGAGTTTTTCTTCGGGAGTAATGGTATCTATAA
>JAKSQL010000097.1 GCA_024404125.1 Clostridia bacterium | reverse complement strand
TGCTACGTAGACCTCAGTAAGTTTTAATTTTAAAAGTCGGGTATTTATTTGCCCGACTTTTTGTTTGTGAAAAATTTGTTGTTATTATGGGAATTTTATGATAAAATAGGTAATAATAAACCTTTTTACTTTTGGGGGACAGTATTTTGAAAAAGCAGGAAGAAAAACAATTTTATCCTATAACTTCACCGCAGGTTTTAATACGCTTAGGCGATTTGATTTCACTTGATTATCATTTTAAAAATATTGCCTGCTTGCTTACAGAATATATGCTTTTTGATGAGAATGAAGATACCCTCAATATAGAAAAAGCATTCAACAACGTACTTAAAAATACCGACTGTTTACGTCTTTGTATGAAAATGCGCGGTTTTCGTATAATGCAATATGTAGAGCCGTATAAATACACACCGCTTGAAACTGTACGTATAAACGGCGGGTACGAAGCACTTATGGAGGCGTTTAAAGACCTTTCCGATTATAAAATCACCTGGGGTTCAAAGCCGCTTTATATTGCGAAACTTTTTGTTTATGACGGCGGAAAAGCACTTTTAATCCGTGCACATCACGCTATTGTGGACGGTTACAGTTTAGCCCTTATTTTAAAGCGAATTGAAAGCAGTTATCTCGCCTTTGCCGAGGGCAAAGAGCCGGCAGACGAAAAAACGGGCTCTGTTACCGAGTATTTTAAGGAACAGCAAGAATACCTGCGTTCAAAAGAACATAAAGAGGATAAAAAGTATTGGACAAAACTCTTTTTATCTCAAAAGCATTATAAATATCCTGCGGGCAGACCGTCACTTAAAATGTCAAGTGCCGTAAAGCACGTTACGGTTGAACGCGAAAAGTTTGATAAACTATTATCCCTATGCGATAAAAACGGGTATTCGCTCACAACTGCGGGTATGTCGATAGTGTCTCTTGCATTTTATCTGTATACGGGTGTAAAGACCTTCAGTTTCTATACCTTAACCCACGGCAGAGATAACTATAAGATGAAAAAAATTGCGGGTTGTATGATGCGGATAGTTCCCATGTTCTTTTCACTTTCGGAGGATGCTACCGCAAACGAATACCTGACCGATACATATTACAACTATCTTGAATGTTTAAAGCACAGCAAATCACCTATGGGCGATTATCTTGTTGCATCTTACCCCGATGCCGTTAAAAACGGTTTTAACTTCAATCACGGATGGATGCTTTACAGTAAAATAGACCTGCCGAATGTAGCGAACAGCTTAAAACATAAATGCGGTGTACTTGATATGGAACAAATTGCGCAACAGTTTTATTTTTCCATTACCGAAACACCGGAGCATGAGATACAGATAAGTTTTTACTATCAAACACACCGTTTTACCGCAGAGCAGGTAGATGCTATTTTCGACTGCTATTTTAAAGCACTCGATTTTTGCATAAACACTCCCGATAATAAAATCGGCGAATTATATAAGGAGAGATAGAAATGAACGTACTTGAAACACTTTTGGATGCTATTGAAAAAATAATAGGTATTGACCGCGCAGAGTTAAACGATATGCTCGAAGTAAATCTTTTTGAAGAGGATATTCTTGATTCTCTTTCAGCCGTTTCGGTAATTTCGGAGGTTGAGAAAAAACTCGGCAAGAAGATAAATTTAAGAGAGATACCGAAAGAGAGTTTTAACACTGTTAAAACCTTATCGGAAGCCATTTCAAAACAAATATAACCGGAGGGCGGCAATGCGATATTTTTTTGAGGATATGAAACAGTTCGCCGATACCGACCGTATCGCGATGGTTTACGGCGATACAAAACTTTCTTATCATGATATGTGGTACGGCTCGGAGGCAATCGGTGCATTTTTGCGTACGGTAAAGGATGATGCACCCATAATAATTTGGGGCAACAGAGAAAACGAAGTAGTTATGTGCTTTTACGGTGTCATAAAGGGTGGACATACTTATGTATTTATACCTAACAGTTACCCTGAAAACCGAGTACAAACCATTCTTGACGACTGTGGTGCAAATACTGTAATTTCAGTTTGCGATATGCCATTTCCGATAGAAAAAGAGGGACTTACGGTTATTTCAAAGCAACGTTTTTCAGAGATTTTAAAAGAGTATTCAAATATTACTTTAAGTTCGTCAGGGTACCGTCCGCTTGATAAACCGTGGCAGATAATTTATACCTCGGGCAGTACAGGTAAGCCGAAAGGTGTTTTGATTACGGGTAATAACATTTTGGCAAAGTTTGAAATAACGCTTAAACCCACCCACCAATATTATCACCCCGAGGGCACAAAGTGTTTAAGTGCCGGCTCGTATGCTTTTTCCATTTCTCTTATGACAGTTTATTACGATATCGGTGTTGTGGGTGCTACCGTTTACGTTTTTCCGCCCAATGTTTTAACCGATTATCCGACTCTGTATGAATTTATCTTAAAAACAAGCCCTAATATATTCTTAGGTACACCGAGCTTTTACGAGATATGCTTATGTGACCCTCGGTTTTCAAGTGAATATCTGCCCGATTTGTATTATCTTTGTGTAGGCGGCGAAATGTTCAGCCGTTCGCTTTATAACCGACTGCGCTCTCGCTTTCCGAACTCGGATATTTTTAACGGTTACGGCTCAACCGAGATGGCATCAGCACCGTTTATGTGTAAAATTACGGATGAACTGTTAGCAAGCAGCGATTCCGAAGTTTTGCCGGTAGGCAACACAGAATATAATAATGATGCTATACTTGTCTGCGATGATGACGGCAACGAACTGCCCGATAAAACCGTAGGCGAGCTTTACGTTGCGGGGGACTGTGTAAGTCCCGGATATCTTAACAGAAAAGAACTTAACGACGCGGTTTTCTTTACTTATAAGGACGGCAGGCACGGTTTTAAAACCCGCGACCTTGTTGTAAAAGACGGAAACTATATTTATTATAAAGGCCGTAAGGATAATATGGTAAAGATAGGCGGCAACCGCGTTGAACTTGAGGACGTTGAGGCAAATTTATGCAAAATAGACACCGTTTCTTTGTGTGTTGCGGTGCCGGTATACGAAAACGATACCGCAGTAATGCTTGCGGCGTATATAGTGCTTAAGGATAACAGTGATAGGTCTTATAAAGCCATTTCGCATATCAAGAAAGAAATGTCAAAACTCGTTCAACCATATATGGTACCGCAAAAAATAGTTTTTGTGGACGAACTTATGAAAAACCCCAACGGAAAACTTGACCGTAAGGGTTACACCGAAATGAGCAGAATATAACCGGAAAATTTACGGAGGGTATTATGAAGTATATATTGAAAAACGTAAATTTGCTTGACGGCAAACTTGATAATAGCGGCAAGATGCCGGTCAAAGAAAATGTATCGGTCTTAATTGACGGGGAGAATATATCCGCAATATTTAAAAACGGCGAAGAGTTTAAAGAAAACTGCAAAGTATATGATTTTAGCGGTAAGTATCTTATGCCGGGACTTATAAATTTGCACGTTCACCTTGCCGCATCGGGTAAACCGCCTAAAGCGAATGCGAAACCCGTAAACTATAAGGCGCTTTTTAATTTGCTTTCAAATATAAAACCTGCTATGGCGGTATTTAAAATGATGGAAAAGTCGCTTGCGAAAAACCATCTTTTAAGCGGCGTTACCACCATAAGAACGGTAGGCGGTGTGTTAGACCTTGACGGTAAGGTACGAGACGAAATAAACTCGGGTAAGATAATAGGCCCGCGTATTATTTCCTGCAATACTGCGGTATCGGTACCAAACGGTCACTTTGCGGGGTCGCTTGCAACCGAGGCGGAAACTCCCGAAATGGCGCGCGAGCACGTTGATAATATCGCAAAAACAAATCCCGACTGGATAAAACTTATGATAACCGGCGGCGTTATGGATGCATCTAAAGAAGGCGAGCCGGGTGTGCTTAAAATGAAACCCGAAATCATAAAAGCGGCTTGCGATAGGGCGCACGAGTTAGGGTATAAAGTGGCAGCACACGTTGAAAGTCCCAAAGGAGTGCTTGCGGCACTCGAAAACGGTGTGGATACAATAGAGCACGGCGCTGCACCCGATAATAAAACAATAGAACTCTTTAAAGAGCGCGGCGCTGTAAACGTTTGCACAATTTCCCCCGCTTTGCCGTATGTGTATCTGCCTGAGGAGATAAGCCATTGCGGTGACCTTGGCAGGAAAAACGGCAAGATAGTGGTAGACGGTATTATTGAATGTGCAAAAAAATGCCTTGAAAACGGCATAACGGTAGGACTCGGCACCGATGCGGGTTGCAACTTTATAACCCCTTACGATATGTGGAGAGAACTGCACTATTATGTAAAATATGTAGGTGTTACACCTGATTTTGCGCTTTATACCGCAACTACGGTAAATGCTTCCGTTTTAGGTCGTGAAGACCAAATAGGCAGTGTGGAAGGAGGTAAAAAAGCTGACCTTTTACTGCTTGGTAAAAACCCGCTTGA
>JAKSQL010000096.1 GCA_024404125.1 Clostridia bacterium | reverse complement strand
CGAACCCCGGACCAACCGGTTATGAGCCGGTTGCTCTAACCAACTGAGCTATTGGTCCGTTTTTTGCCGCTCTATGCCGGCAAAAACTATTATACCATATATATCGGTTTTGTCAATATAAAAAAATTATTTATTTCAGTCTTTAAAAAACTCTTTTACTTTATCGTAAAACGATTTGTTCTTGCGATAGTTGTTTTCAGTAGTAGCACTTTCAAACGCTTTTAGTTTTTCTTTCTGCTCTTTTGAAAGGTCACGCGGCACCTCAACATTTATTTTAACATATTGGTCGCCTCTGCCCGCGTAGTTTAACCGCTTAATGCCCTTGCCTTTGAGTTTAAACTCGTCACCCGGCTGTGTACCCTCGTGAATGGTGAACTTTACCTTGCCGTCAAGCGTGGGGACTGTGATTTCAGCGCCCAAAGCCGCATCAATAAAGGTTATGGGGATTTCACAGAAAACATCGTAACCGTTTCTCCCAAATATCGGGTGGGGACGGACGTTAACATTTATCCTAAGGTCTCCCGAAGGACCGCCGTTAACACCGGCATCTCCGCCGCCTCGCATATTTATTACCTGACCGTCATCAATACCGGCAGGTATCTCCACCGCCTTTTCTACGGTGTGTCTTATTCTGCCTTTGCCCGCACATGTATGGCACGGCTTATCTATTATTTTACCCGTACCCTTACAGTTGTTACAAACACTCTGTGTTTGTACCTGACCGAAAGGTGTGCGCTGAACTGTTGCAACGTGGCCCGTACCGTGACATACAGGGCAGGTTTTAGCCGAAGTGCCTTTTTCGCATCCCGTACCTCCGCAGGTATCGCAGTTGTCTATTTTTGTAACCTTTATATCTTTTTTGCAGCCCTTTGCCGCCTCTTCAAAAGATATATTAACAACGCTTGAAGCATCGTTGCCGCGTCTCGGCGCGTTGGGGTTTTGTCTTCTTCCGCCGCCGAAACCGCCGCCGAAGAACGAACTGAAAATATCACCTAAATCACCGAAATCACCAAAACCGCCGCCGAAACCGCCGCCGCCCGCGCCGAAATTGGGGTCAACACCCGCGTGACCGAACTGGTCATACCTCGCGCGCTTTTCTTTATCGGAAAGCACTTCGTACGCTTCGTTAACCTCTTTAAAGTTTTTCTCTGCCTCTTTATCACCCGGATGCAAATCGGGATGATACTTTTTTGCGGCTTTTCGGTATGCTTTTTTTAATTCGTCATCATTTACCGACTTATCAACACCGAGTACGGCGTAATAATCTCTCTTTTCTTCAGCCACGGTTATTTCTCCTGTAAATAATATGTACGGGCAGAAATTATCTGCCCGTAAAAACGGTTTTATTTATTATCGGCGTTATTATCGTCAACGTCGGTATAGTCCGCCTCGTAAACGTTGCTATCATTACCCTGCGCCTGCTGTTGCTCGGCACCCTGTGCACCCTCTGCCGGGGCTTGCTTATAAAGTTTCTCACTTACAGTATAAAGTTGCTTTTGAAGTTCTTCCTGCTTTGCCTTTATAGCATCGATATCCTCGCCCTTGAGTGCCTCTTTGAGAGCATCTTTTGCAGACTCTATATTCGCCTTTTCGTCCGCAGAAAGTTTATCGCCGAGTTCGTTTACGGTCTTTTCGGTCTGATAAATCATCTGGTCGGCATTGTTGCGAACGTCAACCGCCTCGCGACGTTTCTTATCCTCTGCGGCATAAGATTCCGCTTCTTTAACCGCCTTATCAATATCCTCTTTGGACATATTTGTGTTAGAGGTAATTGTAATGTTATTTTCTTTACCGGTGCCCAAATCCTTTGCCGATACGTGAACGATACCGTTGGCATCAATATCAAAAGTAACCTCTATCTGCGGTATACCGCGGGGAGCGGGAGCAATACCGTCAAGATGGAACACACCGAGTGTTTTATTATCTTTTGCAAATTCTCTTTCGCCCTGCAAAACGTGTACTTCAACCGAAGTCTGACCGTCTGCCGCGGTGGAGAATATCTGACTCTTTTTAGTGGGTATGGTGGTATTTCTCTCAATAACCTTTGTAGATACGCCGCCCATAGTTTCAATACCGAGGGAAAGCGGTGTAACGTCTAAAAGCAAAAGTCCCTTAACGTCGCCGCCTAAAACACCTGCCTGAAGGGAAGCGCCTAATGCAACGCACTCATCGGGGTTTATGCCCTTAAACGGCTCGGTACCCATAAACGATTTAACTGCTTCCTGTACGGCAGGAATTCTTGAAGAGCCACCTACCATAAGAACTTTATTTATCTCGCCCTTATCAAGTCCCGAATCTGAAAGTGCCTGACGAACGGGTCCCATAGTTGCTTCTACAAGGTCTGCGGTAAGTTCGTTGAACTTTGCTCTTGTAAGGGTAGTTTCAAAGTGCTTAGGGCCTGTTGAATCAGCAGTGATAAAGGGGAGGTTGATATCAGCGGTAGTCATACCCGAAAGGTCGATTTTCGCCTTTTCAGCCGCTTCTTTTACACGCTGCATTGCCATTTTATCGCCCGAAAGGTCTATACCTTGCTCGGCCTTAAAGGTCTTTACAATAAAGTTCATAATGCGATTATCAAAATCGTCACCGCCAAGACGGTTATTACCTGCAGTTGCAAGTACCTCTTGAACACCGTCACCCATCTCGATGATGGATACATCGAAAGTACCGCCGCCAAGGTCGTATACCATAACCTTTTGGTCGTCTTCCTTATCAATACTGTAAGCCAAAGCCGCCGCGGTGGGCTCGTTTATGATACGCTTAACCTCAAGCCCTGCAATTTTGCCCGCATCTTTGGTTGCCTGACGCTGAGCATCGGTAAAGTAAGCCGGAACGGTTATAACCGCCTCGGTTACACTCTGACCTAAATAACTCTCGGCATCGGCTTTGAGTTTCTGCAGAATAATAGCCGATATCTCCTGCGGTGTGTACTGTTTATCGTCTATCTTTACCTTATAGTCACTACCCATTTCACGTTTGATAGAACTTATTGTTCTGTCGGGGTTGGTGATTGCCTGACGTTTTGCTACCTGACCTACCATTCTTTCTCCGGTCTTTGAAAATGCTACTACCGAAGGGGTTGTTCTTGCGCCCTCGGCATTAGCGATAACTACCGCTTCGCCGCCTTCCATAACCGCTACGCAGGAGTTGGTTGTGCCAAGGTCAATACCTATAAATTTTCCCATAATATTTTCCTCCAATTAAGTTTAATTTGCTACCTTTACCATTGCGGGACGTACTACCGTATCGCCTAACTTATAGCCCTTTTGCAGAACTTCCGCAACGGTGTTTTCACCGAGATTTTCATCCTCAATATGCATCACCGCATCGTGAATATTGGGATCAAACGTCTCGCCTACCTCACCTATGGTTTTAAGATTAAGGTTTTCGGATAAAGCAGTTAACTGCTTTACTATCATTTCTATACCTTTAATATAGTCTTCGCCGTTTTTATCCGCGGCATTCGCGCGGTCGATATTATCAAGAATAGGTAATATCTGTTTTACCACACCGGCTTTCGCATACTCCGCAACCGACGCGCGTTCCCTTTCGGTACGCTTTTTGAAATTATCGAACTCGGCGGCAGTTCTCATAAGTAAATCATTTTTACTTTCAAGTTCTGCTTTTAACTTTTCGCTTTCAAGCGCCGCTTTCGGTTTTTTCTTTTTTTCGTCAGTCTTGGTTTCCTGCTGCTTTTCTTCAGCCACAAAATCATCTCCAAAACCCGTATTTTTAACTTCAACGATTACTATTATATCCGCAAAAAATAAAAAGTCAATAGTTTTGAAGAAAATTTTTTGACTTTCCCTGACCTTTTACAAACTGTTCATATTTTGACAAAAAATCAGGAGGGGGAATTTTGTTCCCCCTCCTGCTTGTTTTATTGATGTTATTTAAAGAATAACGGCAGTTTTTCAAGATAAATTATATCGTCACGCTCTGCGGCATCGCCCTCTGCAAGAAAAGCGCAAGCCGCAACTTCAATACCGCCTGCTTTTTTAACGAGTGTACGCACACCGTCAAGTGATTCGCCGGTGCTTATTACATCGTCAAGAATGAGCACCTTTTTGCCTTTTATCTCGTTTACTTCGGTTTCACCCAAATAAAGATGTTGCTCATTCTTTGTGGTTATCGAGGTAAGACAAACGTCAAGCGGATTTCTCATATAAACTTTAAGTCCCTTACGGGCAACAACATAGGGTTTACCCGACTGCCTTGACATTTCGTAAGCTATAGGTATACTCTTTGCCTCGGGAGTTAATATAACATCAAAATCGGGCATTTTTTTAAGCAGTTCTTCACAGCCCTTAACAGTTAGTTCAACGTCACCGAAAATGATAAACGCCGCAATATCAAGATGGTCGTTTATGGGGAATTTTTCAAGTTCTCTTTCAAGTCCCGCTATTTTCATTTTATAATATTCTGACATAAAATCCCTCTCCTTTATCAGCCCGGAGGCCACTGTAAATATCTGCGCGCAAG
>JAKSQL010000095.1 GCA_024404125.1 Clostridia bacterium | reverse complement strand
TTACAATGGCACTCGAAGCACTTGGAATGGTAGAAACCAGAGGACTTGTAGCGGCAATTGAAGCGGCAGATGCAATGGTAAAGGCAGCAAACGTAGAACTTATCGGTACTGAAAAAATCGGTTCAGGACTTGTAAGTGTTATGGTAAGAGGTGACGTTGGTGCGGTTAAAGCGGCAACCGAATCCGGCTCTAATGCAGCATCTAAACTCGGTGAGCTTGTAGCAGTACACGTAATCCCGAGACCTCATTCAGACGTTGAAAAGATTTTGCCGTCATTAAAGTAAAAACTTTTGTTGATCAAAATATTTTTCGGAAACAAGTGATTTTTCCGAAAACATCGGCTCCGCCGGTATTTTACACAGTGGAGTATTACGGCGGGGCCTGATCAATTACAGGCAACAAATTTTATTCTATAGAAAGGAATAAAAACAATGATCGTAGGTAAAGTAGTCGGCAGTGTTGTTGCAACACGCAAAAACGAAGGTTTATTAGGCAGCAAATTTATGATAGTTGAGCCGCTTGAGAATATGGAAAAACGCGGTAGAATAGTAGCCGTTGATAATGTAGGCGCAGGCATCGGCGAAATTGTTTTGGTTGCTCTTGGCAGTGCCGCCCGTATAGGTTGCGCACTTGATACCGCACCGGTAGATGCGGCAATAGTCGGTATTGTTGATGATTCTATCGGACTTACGGAAGATAAATAATGGATATAAACGAACTTAAAGACAAATTGCGTGTATGCGGCGTTGTAGGTGCAGGCGGTGCGGGATTTCCGAGCTATGCCAAACTTAATGAGTCCGCGGATACGGTAATTTTAAACTGTGCCGAGTGTGAGCCGTTATTAACACTTCACAGACAGGTACTTGAAAAATACGTAAGAGAAATACTTTCCGCTATGACCGTAGTTTGCGAAACTGTCGGTGCAGAGCGGGGAATAGTTGCGATCAAACCATCGTATAAAGCGGCAGTTACGGCGGTTGAAAGCGCACTTTCTGAATTTAATAAGATATCAATCGGTCTTTTGCCGGAGGTTTATCCCGCCGGTGATGAGGTCGTTGCAATATACGAAACTACGGGTAGGGTAGTACTGCCCGGTCAATTGCCCATATCGGTTGGTGTTACGGTATTTAATGTTGAAACTATGCTTAATATTTACCGTGCAATTACAAACGGTGCGGGTGTAACCCATAAATACATTACGGTTACGGGTGAAGTTAAATCTCCTGTAACACTTAAAGTTCCGCTTGGTGTTACAAATAACGAAGTTATTAAACTTGCCGGCGGTACAACTGTTGAAGATTATGTGATATTATGCGGCGGTCCCATGATGGGAAGACTTGTAAGCGGAAGCGATATTATAACTAAAACTTCAAATGCTTTGATAGTTCTGCCGTCTGACCACTATGTCATTCAAAAACATAAAGCAAATCCGCGTATATCTTTAAAAAGGGCAATGTCGGCTTGCTGTCAGTGTAATATGTGTACAAGTTTGTGTCCGAGGAATCTGCTCGGTCACCCGATAGAGCCGAATAAATTTATGCGTTCACTTTCAAGTGGCGTTACGAGTGACGTTTCACCGTATCTCGGCACCTTTTCATGTGTAGGTTGCGGTGTGTGTGAAATGTACGCATGTTTTCAAAATCTTTCTCCGAGAATGCTTATAAATGCCGTAAAGGGTAACTTAAAAAGCAAAGGCATAGCATCGTCTAAAGTTGATGTTTAACCCGTAAAAGAGGAAAGAAACGGCAGGTACGTTTTAAAGTCACGCCTTACCGCAAGACTTGACCTTAATAAATACGATGTTCCCTCTACTCTTGACGAAGAAAAAGTCTATGCGCCTGAAAGTGTCAGAATTTTACTTTCACAGCATATAGGCAAGCCCGCTGTTGCTGCCGTTAATAAAGGCGATAAAGTAAATGCGGGGGATACTGTTGCAAATGCAAGCAAAGATGCTTTAAGCGTATCAATACATACGCCTATAAGCGGAACGGTGCTTGAAGTTACGGAAAAATACGTTGTGATAAGCGCTGATTAGATCACGTTGAAAATTTAACTGATTTTAAGAAGGAATGTGGTTAAATATATGGGCAAAGCTATCGGAATGGTAGAATTTATTACTGTTTCCGCCGGTATGACGGGTGCGGATATTATGATTAAAACTGCAAAAGTCAGTGTTATAGAATGCGCTACCGTATGCCCCGGTAAATATATAGTTATAATAAGCGGCGAAATAAGTGCTGTAAAAGCATCGGTTGATGCGGCTAAGGCGCTTGAAAGTGAAAAGGTGATAGACAGTTTTGTGTTGGGCAATCCTCACGATTCGCTTTTTACCGCAATTTATGGTTCAAGCGAGCCGGAAAATGTTGAGGCGCTCGGAGTTATGGAAAGTTTTTCTGCTGCAACGGCAATAGTCGCGGCGGATGCGGCTGCTAAAACGGCGCTTGTGGAACTTATTGAACTTCGCCTTGCAAGAGGAATGTGCGGCAAGTCATATCTGCTGTTAACCGGAAGTGTATCGGCAGTAAGTGCCGCTATTGAAAAGGCGAGAGCCGAAGCATCGGATAGGGGAATGTTGCTTGACAGTTCGGTAATCCCGCGTCCTGACCAAAAACTCTGGCAAAGCATTTTGTAAAATCTAAGAGCAATATTTGATATTAAGGAGTTGTTTGTTTGTTAGCCATAGAACGTAGAAATGCGATTTTATCCAAACTTTCGATTGAAGGAAAGGTATTGGTAAGCGATTTAAGCCGCGAGTTTTCGGTAACGGAAGAGACCATACGGCGCGACCTTGAAAAACTTGATAACGATGGCTTGGCAAAGAAAACTTACGGCGGCGCGGTAAAGGTCGAGAATTTTAACATTGACCTGCCGTTTCACGTAAGACAGCAGGCAAACGTTGAGCGTAAGCAGTATATTGCTTCTGTAATTGCCAATATGATTCACGACGGCGACTATATAATGCTTGATTCAAGTTCAACGGCTCTTTGTGTAATAAAGAGCATTTTGCACCTTAAAAAAATAACCCTTATAACAAATTCAATAGAAATACTCATTGAACTTTGCAACAAACCCGATTGGACTGTTATTTCCACCGGCGGTGTACTAAAAGAAGGCGGGCTTTCGCTCGTTGGCTATCAGGCGGAAAAAATGGTTTCGGGATTTCACGTAGATTTGGCTATATGTTCCTGCAAAGGGCTTGATGTTCAGATGGGAATAACCGATTCAAATGAGCGGGACAGTGAGATTAAAAAAGCATTTTTCGCCTCTGCCAAAAAGAAGGTTTTGGCGGTGGATTCAACAAAGTTTGACCGTACGTCTTTTGTTAAAGTTTGCGGTATAAGCGATGTTGATGTAATAGTTACCGATGAAAACCCAGGTAATACATGGTGCGAAAGAATAAACGAAGCAGGAACACAAATCCTGTTTGAAAGAGAAGAAATATAAATTACTTATAAGGTGATAGTTTTGAAGATATTGGTTATAAACGCTGGCAGTTCATCTCTTAAATATCAACTGATAAATATGGAAGATGAGAGCGTTATAGTAAAAGGGAATTGTGAAAGGATAGGCACTACGGGTAAGATTACCCATAAGGTAACGGGTAAAGAGCCGTACAAGGCGGATTATCCCATGCCGTCACACGATGAGGCAATAGCGCTTGTGTTAAAACTTTTGACCGACGGTGAGCACGGTGTTATTTCTTCGGTAGACGAAATTGATGCCGTAGGTCACAGAATTGCTCACGGCGGCGAAAAGTATAAAAAGTCAACCGTTGTTGATGATGAAGTTTTAGCATATCTTGAAGGTATAGTTCCCATAAATCCCTTGCACGGACCTCCTGCAATTAAAGGAATTCGCGCTTGCAAAAAAATGATGCCTGATAAAGTCGAGGTTGGCGTTTTTGATACCTCTTTTTACAGCAACATTGAAGATTTCAGATACATATATCCGTTGCCGATAAAGTATTACGAAGAAAAGCAGATAAGACGTTACGGTTTCCACGGTACGTCACATCGCTACGTTTCCGCGAGAATTGCCGAGTTGCTCGGTAAAGATATCAAAGATTTAAAAATAATCACTTGTCATTTAGGCAACGGTTCTTCTGTTTCGGCAATTAAAAACGGTGTTGCCATTGATACTTCTATGGGCTTTACTCCGCAGGAGGGCGTTGTTATGGGTACGCGTTCGGGCAGTTTTGACCCAACCGTGCTTACCTATATTATGAAAACAGAAAATCTTACTGCCGATGAGGCGGAAAATCTTATAAATAAGGAATCGGGACTTTTAGGCATAAGCGGTATTTCGAACGATGCCGCCATTATCGCCGATGAAGCGCACAAGGGAAACAAGCGCGCTATTCTTGCCCAAAAGATGTTAGGTAACAGTGTTAAGAAACTAATCGGCTCATACTATGCCGAACTTAACGGTCTTGACGTTTTGGTATTTACTGCCGGTATAGGCGAGCACGATGAAGATATCCGCAGGTATTCCTGCGAGGATATGGAAGCGCTCGGCATCAAAATAGA
>JAKSQL010000094.1 GCA_024404125.1 Clostridia bacterium | reverse complement strand
GAATAAGGAATTGCCGTACGTTTTCGAGCGTTTTTATAAAACCGATAAATCCCGTTCGGTAAATAAAGAGAGTACGGGACTCGGATTATATATGGTAAAAACGATTATAAAATCACATGGCGGTACAGTTAAAGTGGCAAGTAAGGAAAATGAGTTTACACTCTTTACTTTCACTTTGCCGCTTACAAAATAGGGGGATATCAGATGTCAGAATTTGACGATAAAAACGAAGAGGTAAAAGAGGAAATAAGCGATGTAACCGAAACGGAAAGCGAAGCAGATACTGAAACCGTTCCGGATACAAAGCCCGAAGAAACCGAAAGCGAAACCAATTCAGGAACTGTCGGCAATACCGAAACTGATGCGGCTGACCAAAACGAAGAGCAAACAAACAATGCGACCGATAGGGGATTTTTAAACCGTGTTGAAATCGAAAACGATGTGCCCGACCCCGATATGCCGTCTTACAGCAAAGGTGTAAAAATATTTGCCGTAGTTTTGGCACTTGCTATTATCATTTCGGGCTCTTTGGTGGCGGGATACTTTAAGGGGAAAAGCGATAGCCATACCAATGCAGACGTTTATGTAGGTCTTGAATCAATGCCCAAAGATAAAGATGCAAAGACCGAAGCGCAGGTTTACGGCGACGTAAATAAATCCATAGTCGGCATAAGTGTTTACAATGCGGCGGGGAATATAGCCAACGCGTCGGGTGTTATATACTCAAAAGAGGGATATATCGTAACTAACGACCACATATATTCCGAAGTGCCCGCGCCTAAATTTATGGTTTATTTTTATGACGGCAGTGAGCGTACCGCCACATATGTTGCGGGCGATACCGTAAGTGACCTTGCAGTTTTAAAACTCGATAATGCGGCAGGACTTACCCCCGCCGTTTTCGGCAACTCGAAAGAAATATATTGCGGTCAAAAGGTTGTAGCGGTTGGTAGACCGAGCAGTGCTTCGGATGCTTCGTCTATCACGAGCGGAATTGTATCTTTGCCGAAGCGCAGGGTAAAAACAACGTCAAATTATACAGCCAACCTTATCCAGACCGATAGCGCCATAAACCCCGGCTCTTCAGGCGGTGCACTTGTAAATATGTATTCGCAGGTAATAGGAATTACATCTTCAAAACTTGCGGGTGTTGAATATGATGCAATAGGTTTTGCAATACCCACAACTACGGTAAAAAGAGTGGCCGAGCAACTTATAAAGTCGGGCAAAGTGACCGACCGCGCAAAACTCGGCATTACCTATACCGAGGTTGATTCGGTGGTAGCAGAAATAAATAATTTCTCGTCAACCGGTCTTTCGGTAGTCAGCGTAAGTAATGACAGTGACCTTTATTCAAAGGTTGTAAAGGGCGATTTAATTACCCACGTAAACGGTACCGAGATTAAAAACGATGACGTTATACTTGACGTAATTGAGGAAAGTAAGGCAGGCGATAAACTTACTCTTACCGTACTTTCTTCTTCGGGAATAAGTAAGGATTATACCGTAACTTTAAAGGCGAATATAGGCGAATCAAGTTACACCCTTACTCCAAAACAGCAAACCGCGCCGGATAATTCGGGTGAGGGTTCAAGCAGCGAATTTAATTTCCCGTTCGGCGAATAATAAATAATTTAATATCAGGGGACATATCAAGCAGTAATGCTTGGTATGTCCCTTTTTTTACTGTTAAAATTTTTCTTGTTTTTTAAAGATAAAAAGGCAAAGAATACAAAATAAGGAGGAGTAAAAATGCGGGTGTTAAACAGACTTATAAAGGCAACCTTTTTTTGCTTTTTAATGCTTGATTCGGCAATTTTCATACTTATGTATATTGCAACTTACGGCATATCAAATAACTATAAAATAGGCAAGGGCGAAACCCTTAAACTCAATACCTCGTTGCCGGTAACCGCCGTTTATAAAGACGTAAAAAATGCCGATTCAAAACTTTACGATATAGGCGATACCTTTGAGGTAGACCTTAAAATGTTCGGTGTAATACCTTTTTCCACCGCAAATGTAGAGGTTGTAGACGAAATGCACGTAGCGGTGCTCGGTAATCCTTTTGGTATGAAAATATATACAAACGGGGTGCTCGCAATAGAACTTGCCGATATAAAAACCGAAAACGGCACAAAAAAGCCCGCCAAAGAAGCGGGCATAAAAGTAGGCGATTATATTGTTAGTGTAAACGGTACAAAAATCTCCTGTAATGAGGATTTATCGGATATAGTATCAAACAGTCAGTGTAAAAAGTTAAGGTGTAAAATAAAGCGTTCAGGTAAAACACTTTATATAAACGTAACCCCCGTAATCTCTTATGATGACGGCACCTATAAGGTCGGCATCTGGGTAAGGGACAGTTCCGCAGGCATCGGCACACTTACATTTTACAGTCCGTCAAGCGAAATAGTATGCGGTTTAGGTCACGGCATTTGCGATGACGATACCGGCAGTCTGCTCACCCTCGACAGCGGCGAAATGGTAGGTGCGCAGATAATTTCCGTAGATAAGGGCAAGTCCGGTACACCGGGCGAACTTAAAGGGTCTTTTACCTTTGAAACGGTTGCCGATATAAACCTTAACTGTAAACTTGGTGTTTACGGCAAACTAAAGGGCAAGATAGACGGCTACACCTTAACCGAGGTTGCCTTAAAGCAGGATGTAGAGGATGGCCCTGCGCAGATTTTATGCACCGTAGACGGTGAGTCGCCTAAACTTTATTCCTGCACAGTTAAAAAGCGCAATAATGCGTCTTCAAACACTCAAACCCTGCTTGTTACCGTAACCGATAAGGAACTTCTTTCAGAAACCGGCGGCATAGTGCAGGGAATGTCAGGCAGCCCGATACTTCAAAACGGTAAACTTATAGGCGCCGTCACCCACGTTCTTATAGACGACCCCACCACTGGCTACGGCATCTTCGCCGAAAATATGCTGGAAACCGCACAAAGCGTAGCAAATAGCGAGAAATTAAGGGATGCGTCGTAAAATATAAATTGATAGCACAAAAAGCGCCCCTCGCACAGCAGAAAATATATTAGTAGCACAAACCAACGGCCCCCTTGCCTAAAGGGGGCTGTCTGCGAAGCAGACTGGGGGATATGATAGATTTTACGCAGTGAAAAAATAGGTCAATTTGTTCGCAGAAAATCGAAAGAATATCCCTCCACCGCAAGCGGTCCCCCTCCCTTTAGGCAAGGGAGGCGTTAGTTACTGCTCTTCATTTAGTTTTTGTTTAACTATATCGTTTATATATTCACAAACACCGCGGAAATTGTTATTTACATAATTGTTCGGTATTCTTATAACGGTTAAATTTCTTTCTTCAATTTTTTCTGTTCTATTTTACCTTTGATAAGACCATCTTCGCTATAATGCTGACTGCCGTCAAGTTCGATAACAAGTCGGGCAGTATGACAATAAAAATCTGCAATATAATTATCAATGACCTTTTGCCTTAAAAATCTTATCGGATAATTTCGCAAAAAATCATACCATAAATGCCGTTCTTCTTTTGTCATATTTTTTCGCAACACTTTGGCGTTTGCCGTCAGTTCTTTGTTGTGTTTTCTATTCATATTCTTCACCGTAATTTATTATATCAATGTTCAACACATTCTACAACCTGTAAAAAATTATTGTCAAATAGAAAAGCGTATGCTATAATTTGCTTACCACACAACATTTTAATATTTTTGCACACAATAAGCATGTGTTTTTATTTTGGTAAAAATGCAGGCTCTATTTTCACATGCTTTGTGTGCTGTGATGTTGTGTGGTAGCAATTCGGAGTTGTGCATTTTTCGGTGCGTGGCTTCGGCTGCGCACTTTTTTAATGCTTTAATGTCCTGATTTTAGGACATCAAAGCATTTATAATTGATTTTGCAATTTGAGTGATACAAATTCAGGAGGTTTATTTATGACAGTTGAAGATGCATTAATAAAATATTATGGCGGCAGACCACAGTATAGTGGTGGACAGTTGTATAAAATAGGTGAAAAAAGGGTGCAATATAGTTGCGGAAAAATTTATAAGGTCGGCGATGATCGAATTGATTTTTCTTGCGGTAAACTTTATAAAGTTGGTGGAAACACCGTTCGCTACTCTGGTAATGACATTTATGAAATTGGTGGTATAAGAATAAGATAACAAAGGAAGTATCACTCAAATTGCAATTTCATAATAGAGAGGATTAGATTTGTATGAAAAATTTATTTGATTATGCGACGAAAGAATTATCGCAGGATGCATTTTTGCGTTGGTTATTTGAGAATTTTGATTGCGAAGATAACCTATCACTAAAAGAGGCATCACAGCAAGTTTTGAAAAAGCTGTGTAAAATATGTGATGAAGAAATTATAGAGGTTAAAACATATTCACAATGGCATAAAGTCGACATTTTTACTGTGATTAAAACTGATAAAAGAATCATTGCATTGTTTATTGAAGATAAAGTGTTTTCCGGCGAACACAATCAATTATCAAGGTACAATGAATTTAATAATTGAAGGATTTAATAAAAATTATAAGGATTTTAATCCAAATTATTTACTAAAATGGGAAATGATTAAGGAAGCAAACAACAGCAACTACCAAACTGTAAATT
>JAKSQL010000093.1 GCA_024404125.1 Clostridia bacterium | reverse complement strand
ATATAGCCGTTTCAAAAGTGGCAATGTGGTATATGACACGGTTACATATAAAAATTAAAAATATTATTTCAAGGTAAAAAAACAACCCCGTGCTTGCACGGGGTTGTTTAGTGTTTAGTGTTTAGTTTTTAGTTTCTTTATCGCCGTAAGTACGAAAACCGAAAGTGAGGAAATCATAGCAAAAACAAGCAGAATAAATACTTTTGTATCATATCCCGTTTTGGGAGAAATATTTTTATCAAGTTTATTAAGATATCCTCTGCCGCCCTCTGATTTCCACTCGTCAAGATTTTCAATAGGCATTGTGCCATCGGCATTTTCAAAGCACTCGCCGCAGGCATCGTCATCATCTTTACAAACAAAATAGGTTCTGTATCCGGGTGCATCTTCGGTTGGGTCTAACCCTGCTACTTCAACTATATTGTGTACGTGCGGAATAAGGAATTCGGTTTCGGGGGAGGGCAGATGGTTATCGTCTTCAACCTTGCGGACATAGTATTCCGTTTCGGATTTAAGTTGTGTTCCGCTTGGTATTATCTCGCTGAAATCGTCTGATACCTCGCTTACTTCATAACCCTCTTCAACCGTAATATAACGGTCTTCGTCTACCGTATACCCTTCGTTTTCTTCGGGTGCGGTTTGAGGCGCTTTGTTTACGACAATCGGTACTTTGCAGGTGGTTGTATTATAGTTGTGAGTATCGTCAGGAGTAAATACCACCGTATATTCGTTACCGCTCTCACAAACACTCGGGGTTTTAACTTTTTCGCTTTCTTCCCAGGTAAATGTACCGTCAACATTCGCAGTGCCGTCACTTAAGGTACTGTCATCTACCGAGTCTCCGTATGTAATATCACTCGCCGTAGGCGGTACGGTTATAACGGGAGTTGCCTTTTCAACAGTAAATATAAGTTCTGCCGTTTTATCGCCGTCTACCGTAGCGGTCGCTTTGTATTTACCCGCCTCTATGGGCTTGCCGTCGGTAAGCGAGCCGCCGTCAAGCGCGGTGTAGGTAATTTCGGGTGCATCTATGCCGGTAGCCGTTTTAAAGTAGGTTGCTTCACCGGTCTTATAATCTACCGTAATCGGACTGCCCGTATAAACGGTGCTTTCGGGTTCAGTCAAGGTCAGAGTAGGCGGTGTGGTTTTATAATCGCAGTCGCCGTCACCCAAACAATTAGCGGTAATTACGTTTTTATCCGCGGAATAGGTAAACGCGTGTGTGTGCGGAAATCCCGTAACGATGTAGGTGGTGTTGTAGGTTGTACCGTCACCAAACTGTAATTCAAACTCGTAAATGCCGTTTTTGTCGGGCGTCCATTTGTAGATATCTCTGCCGCTTAAAACTTCGTCTATTACCTCTTCGCCTTCAAAAGACGTATGCGGTTTGTATTCGCAGGTTAATTCGGCGGTTTTCGGCAGGTCGCCGTCTTCCCAATCGGCATCGTATAGTATATCTACGGTTTTCGGACCGTCAGAACAGTCAACTGTACGTGGGTCCATAGTATCTACGGCAATATCTTCCAAAACCTCCGAAGAAGAAATAAAGGTTTCGGTTTCACCGTCTTCATAAAGTTTAAGTGTGATGTTCGCAACACCGCTTTCAATAGGTGTTGTGAATTCCTCGTCTAAATCAATAAGTCCCGTAAAGGTGCCGTTAGCACAGTTTTTGTCTTCAAACAGTGTAAAGGTTTCGGTATCGCCGCCCTCTAATTCCACTTCGGCTATAACCTTATATTTCTTTTCGGGGTCGATTTTGGCAAGTGTATAGGTAATATCCGTATATCCGTTCCAGGGTGAACGCTGTTCGGCGCTTAATGCGGTAATCGGGGGCGGGTCATATTTAAAATGCGCAGTGTATGAGCCGTCTACGTTTCTGCCCTCAACCTGAGCGGGTTTGTAATACGGGTCGGTTGAAACAATTTTTCCGGTTGCATCGTCTGTCCAACTTACAAACTTCCAAGCACCTGTTCCGTCAGCGGTTGAGCCGAGCACTTCGTTTGCCGGAGTATCGGTCATAAGTTGACCGCCGCCTTTTGCGGTTTCTTTAGCCAAAGAAACGGTGCAATGTTCGGCTGAACACTCACTGTCAACCTTATAGGTAATATTTACCGGCCAATTCAATGTATTTGACGGTGTGGCGGTATCGGTAATCGGGTCCATACCTTCAATTTCCATAGTAACACTGCCTGCGCCGTCATTCGGGTTACCGGTTTTTGATAACTTTTTAAAGTCTAAATTATCATCGGGGTTTGTTACGAAAACCGATATTACAAGCCGTATGTATTTTACACCTTTAAGTTCTTCAAATTTACCCGATACGGTAGCGGTTTTACTGTCATAACTTATCGAGCACTTGTAATCGGTGGTGTCACGCGGGATAGTTTGCCAGGTTTTGCCGTCACTGCTGATCTCAAAATGGGTGTGCTCATCATCATAAACACAACCTTCGTCAATGTGAATTTTATCGTTAAACGAAACACTGTAAGCAAAATGCTTGGTAAGTGTAGCGGATACGTAGGTCGCCAATTCATCGGCAGTTGCGTTATAATCTATCTGGTTTGCAATACCGGTAACAGTATCGCGTGCATCGTCTTTAACGTCACCCGCATTGTAGTAATCGGGGGCAACAAGTGCTTTGTAGGCATTGTACTGACGTCTTTCGGCATAAAAGTTCTTTTGCTCGTCATCATAATCAAGTTGCTGCCAGGACATCTTACTTGTAGTATCGTTATAACGGTAGAACATAGGTGTTACGTTATACGGAGTTTCTTCGGGTGTATCACCTGATTTTTCTTCTACGTCATTTGGCTTTAGTATCCAAAGTACCGAATTGTTATCGTAAAAGCCCTTCATAATTTCGGCAACTTCTGCTTCATAAGAGGATTTTGGCATTGTTTTACCGCTGTATTCAACACCGTAACTGTGTGCTATAATGGTACGGTCAAACTCAAGTACGATATAGTCGTAACTTACCTTGTTAGTAACGATTTGAGAGTATATGGTATCAAGAAATTTATGTAATGCTTTGTGGTTGCCGCTTGTCATCGTGATATTTTTCTCGGTATTTTTCGGTAAGGTTTCACCCGCCTTAACCGTTCCGCTGTAACTCGGGTTTGTCGGTTTATCGTCACCGGGGTAGAGGAAATAATCCACGTCGGCTTCGCAGTTTTTACTTACAGCGTTTATCGAAGAAACTATTTTTTGCTGGTCAAGACCGTGCGCACTGCAAAGAGTTCCCAAGAACAGTACTCTCGGTGCGGTTGTACTTTTAGGACCTGTTGCTTTGCTTTCAAGCGTGATATTTGCTCTTGTGTATGTTTCTGCCCAAGACACCGTTTTTGTAAGCGAAATGCTCGGGTCCGTATCGTCACCCGCCAAGGTCATAAGCACAATCGGAATGGCGGCAATAAGTAAGAGTGCCGAAATAATTATGGCTAAAATACGCTTGTTCATAGTTTTCTTCCCTTCATTTTTTAAATCCTCTTTATTTTTCAAAGTAAAATTCTTTAAATGGGTTAATATTATAGCACAATTTTTTATTATTTTCAATGATTATTTGTATATATTACTATAACTTATAGATACAGTTTTGGACTTGAAAACAAATACAATATGTGGTATAATAGACACAGAAATCCTTGTGCAACAAGGATTTTGCACTTCGTGCAACGAATCTTCAATTCGTCTGCCTATTGAATCACATCGTAAAAATGCCCTTGCAAGCAAGCATTTTTACTTGTGGTATAATACACGCGCTTGAGTTTTAAATAAAAGGTGCTATTTTATGAGTAAAGGCAAAATTATTGTCATTGAATGCATATCATCTTCGGTTAATTATATCAATGATATTAAGCAAGAGGGGTATGAGCCGGTTTTGTTAGAACCGTACTGCGGTTTTAATATGCGGTGGTATTTTCGTAAATTTCACGATAAGGAATTAAGAAAGATTTTAGGTAAAAAAACTAAATTCCCCGAAATAATTATGGCAAAGCGCAATTATTCGGATACACTTGAGCAAATAAGAAAATTAAATCCCGTTTTAATAATTCCCGGAAGTGACAGAGGTATCGAACTTGCCGCTAAACTTTCCCATGATTTGGGGCTTACGGGGAATGATCCTAAGAATTTGCCGAAAATGCGCGATAAATTTATAGCACAGCAGGCGCTTAAAAATAACGGGGTAAGAAGTATAGAGGGTAAAATAGTTTCTTCTGCCAAAGAGGCGGTTGAGTTTTTCAATGAAATGCAGAAGAACGGTAAATCGGTAATTGTAAAACCGGTTTCGGGTATTGCAAGTTACGGTGTTTTTGTATGTAATACCGAGCAAGAAGTAATAAAGGCATACAATAAAAATGCTACCAACAAACTGTACGCATCATATAGCGCAAATAAAAAGAGCGTTTTGATACAAGAATGTATTAACGGCGAGGAATATGTTGTTAATTCGGTTTCCTGCGGTGGAGTACATAAGATAACCATGATACTTAAATACCGTAAAGAAACAGCATATAACGGCGGTAAAATTTACAATAGTGATATATCCGTTGACCTTCAAAGTGATTTGGCAAAAGCCCTTGCTGATTATCAGATAAATTTGTTTAATGCCATCAGGGTAAAATACAATATAGTAAAAAGTGAAAATATGGATGATGAAAACAGTACGGTGCTTATTGAGGCAAATTA
>JAKSQL010000092.1 GCA_024404125.1 Clostridia bacterium | reverse complement strand
TGTTTCGTAAACTTCGGATTTAATGTCTGATTTGGGTTTGACGGTTTTTATCTTTTGGGGAGATTTATCGGTGTTTAACATGCTTATACCGATAATTGCCGCCGTTAAAATTGCAACAACAGAAAAAACATATACGGGTTTAATCCGTATCACAGCGCCTTTTTTCGCTTTTGATTTTGAAAGGTGTTTTGCGGAGGTCTTGTTCGGTAAAGAAGCTCTTTGCACGCCGATATGGGCGCCTTTTTCAAGACGCCCCTCAATTTCGGCAAAATAGCCGCCGTATTCTTTTGAAGAAAAATCTTCCGACATACTAAAACCCTCTGCCCGCGCCGCCGCCGCCAAATGAGCCGCCGCCGCCCGAAAAACCTCCAAAGCCGCCGGAACCGCCTCTTGAGCCGCCGCCGAAACCTCGCGGTCCGCCCATAAACAGAAACAGTCCCCTCGCGCCGAAAACTCTGATATATATGAATATTACCGCTATCATTATTATCCACGAAATTGCTATGGGTAACATATTGCCGTCTTCTTCCGTGTCACCTGCAAGAAATTCAACCGGCACATATCCCTCTTCCGCTTCCAAACCGTACTCGATATAAACCTCGTTTTGTACTGCTTTGTAAACGGATAACATACCTTGTGAAAAATCGTCATTTTTAAAATACGGTACGGCGTAGTTGTCTAAAATTCTGCCCGTCTTACTGTCAGGCAGAGCGCCCTCAAGCCCGTAACCTACCGCTATATATACCTCACGGTCGGAAACGGCAAGCAGGATAAGTACACCGTTGTTTTTCTCTTTATCGCCTATGCCCCAGTCTCTGCCGAGATTAAGCGCGTAATCGGAAATCTCCTGCCCGTCAGTACTGTCTACCGTAACTGCAACTACCTGCGCCTTTGTTTTTTCGGCAAGTTCGGCACCGCGGGAAAGTATTTCCGATTTTACGTCTTCTTCAAGCACGTTTGCAAAGTCGTTAACGTAGAATTCTTTTGTGGGTGTGAGTTTTTCTTCTTCACAACCGCAAAGGCACAGACAAAGCAAAAGCACAAGGCAAAACGGTAAAATCCGTTTTAACTGCTTTTTCATAATTATTTACTGAAACTTACATTGGGAACGGAATTGCTCTCTGCTGTGTTCTCAAAATAGTCCGCCTTATCAAATCCGCTTATTGATGCAATAATGCTTGCGGGGAATTTTCTTATGGCGACGTTGTATTCTTCTACCGCATCGTTGTAATCTTTTCTTGCGGTGGCAATACGGTTTTCACTGCCTGCAAGTTCGTCCTGCAAAGCGGTGAAATGGGTATCCGCCTTAATATTGGGATATGCTTCGGTTACGGCATTTACCCAAACGTTTATGGCGCGGTCAAGTTCCGCGTTTGCCTGCGACTGCTCTTTTGCGGTAGTGGCACTTCCTGCTTTTGCTCTTGCTTCGGTCACTGCAGTAAGGGTACTTTGCTCATAATTTGTGTAGCCCTCTACTGTGTTTACAAAGTTAGGTATAAGGTCGGCACGGCGCTGCAAATAGGTAGAAATTTGCGACTGTGCCTTTTGCACACTTTGCTCTTTTGTAACAAAGCCGTTTCGGGTACTTACGCCCCAAAAAACAAGCAGTAAAACAATACCTGCAATAACAAGAACGGTTATAAGTTTTTTGTTTTTCATAAAATTTCCTCCTGGTATGATTTCTCCCGCCCTGCCGTAGCGGCTTTAAGATAACCTGAATTACATTCAGGTGGGTATAAGCCAAACGGTTTCGTGCTCCCTTCTTCCGAACTCGGCACCGCCGCGGGAGGTCTGCAGACCCGCCGTTTGAGCGAAATTCCCGAAAAAATACTTGTAGGGTTATAAAAAGCAACGGTTCGCGAACAGGGCAGGATAATATTTTAAATTTTCTACAAAAATAGTATTCCCTGAAACTGTGAGAGAAAGAAAACATAAATTGCCAAAACAAAGCGGTTTAAATTACTTAAGTTTTGATATGCTCTTTATCATATGTATGCTCGCTTTGCATTTCGGCAGATTTTGCATTTGATTTACGGCACTTTGTAATTATTAAACCGTAGAGCGGTTTTTCAATCACAAAGTAAAGTACGGTTGCAATAATTATATCGGCAACGGCACTGAACAAAAGGTTTTTGTAGGGTGAAAAGGTTTTAAAACACATAACGAAAACTTGTTGTATAATAAAGCCGATAAGGTACATGGCATACGAAATTTTACCGAGCTTTCCGAATATGCCCGGTAACTGCCGCTTACTGAAAATTGCAAAACAAAGCAAATACGGCAAAACAAGCATAAGTGCAAAGTCGGCATATCCGAAATAAAACCCTGCAAACAAAAGCAAAAGTGAAGCGGCAAGTGCTGCGGCGCTTAAACGGATTTTATCCGAAAAGGTAAAACATAAAACGCCCGCGTAAAACATATACAGGGGTTTAAGATAATCGTGATATTTATAAAGCGGTTCGAACTTCAATGCGAAAACGGTTATAAACAGTATTGCTACGGGCACGCTTATTACCGTAATGGCTTTTTTGTTAAGCAGTTTTAAATTTCCCGCTATAAAAAGCGCTATGTAGCAAGCAATGTCAAGCCGCAACGCCCAAAGCGCACCGTTGACCGCCGTAAAAGCATGGTTTTCAAAGACGCCGGGCAGGTCGTTCACCGGCAAAAAGAACAGTGACAAAAGGTATTTGTATGTACCGCCGTTTGTAAAATACTCTTTAAGCGAAAGGGTGGTGGCAAGAGGTCCTAAAACGAACGCGCAAAGCAGTATTACCGACATATACAGCGGATAAATTCTCGCAAAGCGCGAAACTAAGAAATCCCTATTGCTCTTTGAAGCATAACTTTTACTTACAAAATATCCGCTCGTAAACAAAAAAACCGCAACCGCTATGCCACCTAAAGTAATACCGTCAGAAAAAAGGTAAAACATCGGCTCGGCTTTACCTAAAGTCAAAGCAAACGAGTGGTTGTACATTACAAGTAGCGCCGCAACGAATTTAATAAAGTTTAAATTGTTGCTTACGCCCTTAAATTCCGAAATGCTTTTTGTCATTTTTCGTCTATCTCAAAAAAGTTTTCAAGGCGGTCAACAAAAGCATCGGCTATTGTTTCGTATTCGTCATCGTCTTCAATTTCAAAGTAATACTCTTCGCCGTTTTCCTCGCCTACTTTTACTATTACGAGTTCGCCCGAATCTTCAAGCATTTTTTTAGGGTCGTCATAGGTGGGCAATAAAGCGAGATAACGCGCCTCGTCGGTTTCTATCGCGTCAAGCACCTCAAAGTTGTACTCTTTGCCGTTATCGTCCGACAAGGTGATAAGGTCGGGATTGTATTCTTCGTTATTGTTTACTTCACTCATAAAAATTCTCCTTATAAAATATAGTATAATTGTACCCTAAATTACCCAATTAGTCAATGTATTATGCCGAGAGCGGCAAAAAAACATAAATTTGAAAAAAATATATAAAAATTATTAACTTTTTACTTGACAAATTGTAAAATATGATATATAATGTAGTCAGAAAAGAGAAAGAGGTGAGTCCGAAAGTTACTTAAAGAAAACCTGAAAGCAAAAATTTGAAAGTGGTGGGTCCGATGAAGCGTTAAAAGTTAACGCAAACTAAAAAATTAAAGGTTGATACCAATGTACAGTTTAGTTTAAAGGAACACAAATTTTATATAAAGGTCACAAGCAGGGTTATGCCCTGCTTGTTTTTTTACGGTCATTTATTTTTCTTTTCTTTTTTCGGCAGTCCTTGCGCTATTTTCGGAAACGCATTCTCACTGTCGGCGGTAGGTTGTATTTGATACGTGCCGTACTTGTTGAGCATATCGTCAACGTCTACCGGTTGACCGTGAACCGCATTCGCCGACATTTGCGTATCGCTTTTTTACCGTTTTGCTTTTTCATATTTTTCACCCTTATTAAATTTTCCTAAAATAACCGCTTTATTCCTTTGACAGATGATTACCTATGTGCTATACTGTAAATTAGTATTTTATGCGGAGGACTTTATAATGTTGGATATAAAATTTATTTGTGAAAATCCGGATTTGGTAAAAGAGAATATTAAAAAGAAATTCAAGAACGATAAGTTGCCTTTGGTAGACGAAATTATCGAACTTTACGCAAAAAAGTGCGATGCCAATAATAAAGCAAATGAACTCAGAGCAAACCGAAATAAAGTAAGTAAGCAAATAGGTGTGCTTATGGGGCAGGGCAAGCGCGAAGAAGCGGAAGAAATGAAAAAACTCGTGTCAGACCAGGCGCAAGAGTTAAAGGAACTTGAAGAACTCGAAGAAACACTTACCGCAAAGGTAAAAGAAATAGGTATGAAAATACCGAATATTGTTGACAGCAGCGTTCCCGTAGGTAAAGACGATAGTGAGAACGTAGAGGTAGAGCAGTTCGGCGAGCAAACAAATCCCGATTTTGAAATACCCTACCATACTGATATAATGGCTTTGTTTGACGGTATTGATAAAGATGCCGCGGGCAGAGTTGCAGGTGAGGGCTTTTACTATCTTATGGGCGATATTGCGCGTCTTCATTCAGCCGTTACCGCTTATGCGCGTGATTTTATGATAAGCAAAGGGTTTACCTACTGTATTCCTCCGTTTATGATAAGAAGCAACGTAGTTACGGGCGTTATGAGTTTTGAGGAAATGGACGCTATGATGTATAAAATAGAGGGCGAGGACCTTTATCTTATAGGCACG
>JAKSQL010000091.1 GCA_024404125.1 Clostridia bacterium | reverse complement strand
GCCTACGATAAGACGTTTTAAATACAACTCGGTTTCAATACGCAGATACATATCCATATCAAGTGTGTTGTGATGTGTTTTAAACGGTCTTGCAGCGGCTCCGATTTCTATCGGCACTAAAATAGGCGTATCAACCTCTAAAAAGCCCTTAGAGTCAAGATATGAACGTATTTCGCGCAAAATCTGCGAACGCTTGATAAAGGTATCGCGTACTTCGGGGTTGACTATAAGGTCAACATAACGCTGACGGTAGCGCGTATCGGTATCTTTAAGTCCGTGAAATTTTTCGGGCAAGGGTAGAAGTGACTTTGCAAGCAGTTCGATATGTGTTGCGTGTACGGTGATTTCGCCGGTCTGCGTTTTGAAAACGAAACCTTTTATGCCGATAACGTCACCGATATCCCACTTTTTAAATGCGGCGTAATCTTCCTCGCCTACATCGTCTCTGCGTACATATAACTGAATATCGCCGTCACCGTCTCTGAAACCTACGAAACTCGCTTTGCCCATAATTCTGCGGCTTATTATTCTGCCGCCTAACGATACGGTTTTACCCTCAAATTTTTCAAAATCGGACTTGATGTCACACGAAACGGCATCAACGTCGTATTTTGTCTTAACAAACGGGTCGTTTCCCGCCTCTACAAGAGCCGAAAGTTTATCGCGCCTTACCTGAAGAATTTCGCTTAAATCCTGCTCGGGAGCATTGTTTAGGTTGTTTTCGCCCATATTAAACATCCTTTCAAAAAAACGGGGCAGTGCCAAAACGCTGCCCCGACAAATTATTTAGAAATAGCAACTATTTTGTATTTTATTTCTCCGGCGGGTGCTTCAACGATTACCTCGTCGCCAACCTTTTTGCCGAGCAAAGCTTTGCCTACCGGCGATTCGTCGGAAATCTTATAGTTGCGCGGGTCTGCTTCGGTAGAACCTACAACGCGGTATTCAACCTCTTCGTCAAACTCCTCATCGTAAACCTTTACCTTAACACCTACCATAACGGTTTTGGCAGAGCCCTTGATATCCGAAATTATTTCAACATTTTTGAGCATGGCTTCAATCTCAACAATTCTTGCTTCAATTTTTGCCTGCTCGTTTTTGGCTTCATCATATTCGCTGTTTTCGGAAAGGTCACCGTAACCTCTTGCCGTTTTAATTTTTTCCGCAATGTCGGCACGACCTACGGTTTTTAAGTTTTCGAGTTCTTCTTCTAATTTTTTAAGACCGTCATCCGTAATCTTGATTGCCTTTGCCAATGAAAAAACCACCTTTAAATTAAAGTTTTTTAATTAAATTCCAACAGACGTTTATATATTATATTATTATTAGTGTAAAAAGTCAAGTTATTTGTATTTGCTTAACGCTTTTTTGCGATAATCTCTTAAAAGTATCAATAAATGACAAAAGCTTAACCCTTAAAACCTTGACCGATAAGTCGGCTTATGATATTATTTTAATAGACAGGTTGGAAAAATTAACCGTACAAATGTGCGACAAAACAACACAAAAGGCCATTCTACGTTTCACATAAACCAAACAGGTTATAAAAGTATATTGGAGGTTGATTTATGTCAAATTTACGCCAAATAACAAAAAGCACTTGTCAAGAGATATTGATAAAATATAAAAGCAAAAAAATATTAGGAAACACAGGGGGACGGTTCTGTGTGTTGACAAAAGCAGATAAAGGTGATAAAGGGGACTGTTAATGTCCTCTTTTTTAATTCTAACCTTAAAATACAAGTAATTTATTAAAAGCTTTGAGGAATAATTTTCTTGACAAGCTGCCGATAATACATATATACTATCTATAAAAGGTATATGATTAGAGGTAACTTTATGAATTTACTTATTAAATTGCGTAAAAGTATGATGCTTTTCGTAAAAATTATGATAGTAGTAGCGGCTACTGCCGGATTTACCGAGACTTGGAACGTAAGCTACGTAGAATCCTTATTCAGTAACAGAGGAAACTATGTGGTTATTTTTTCGTATATACTTATTTTCTCGGTGTTCTCATCACTTTACGGGGCATTCAATATCGGTGTATACCGTATTCACGAGATTATTTACAGTTTTTCGCTTGCGGTAGTATTCACAAACATTATAATGTATCTTGAATTAAGTCTTATCGCGCGTAACCTTGTAAGAGTGATGCCGCTTCTTATAAGTGTTGTATATCAGATAGCGGCGGTGGCGCTTTGTGCTATGTGCGCAAACGTGATATACTTTAAGCTGTATGCGGCAAGAAAAGTTGTAGCTATTTTCGGTGACGATGCCGCGGGATTTGAACTTATAAAAAAGATGTCTCGCATAGCGGACAGATTTCATATTGAGAGCGGTCTTAACGCGAATCAAAGCAGTATGGAGCAGATAAAGAAGCAGATTGATAAATACGAAGCGGTGGTAATCTGCGATATTGATAAAAATATGCAGAAAGAGATTATATCTTACTGCTATACCAAGCAGAAAAGAGCATATTTACTGCCTGATATTACCGACATTATAATCGATAACAGTTACGGCATCCAAATAAGCGATACCCCCGTTTTAATGAGTCGAAACCGAGGCCTTACACCCGAGCAGAGAGCGGTTAAAAGGATAATGGATATAGTGCTTTCCCTTATAGGAATAGTACTTACAAGTCCCATTATGCTTGTATGTGCCGTTGCCATAAAAATAAATGACGGCGGACCCGTATTCTTTAAGCAAAACCGCATTACCAAGGGCGGAAAGATTTTCAATATACTTAAATTCCGCTCAATGATAGTAGATGCCGATAAGGACGGCGCTAAAAAAGCGGTCAACGATGATGACCGGATTACAAAAGTAGGCAGGGTAATACGTGCTTGCAGGGTAGACGAATTGCCGCAGCTTTTTAATATTCTTAAAGGCGATATGTCTATGGTAGGTCCCCGCCCCGAACGTATTGAGAATGTATACGAGTATACCAACGCATATCCCGAATTTGAACTGCGTCATAGGGTAAAGGCAGGTCTTACGGGCTTTGCTCAACTTTACGGTAAGTATAATACTACCCCTGAAGATAAACTCAATATGGATTTGACTTATATTGAAACATATACTTTGTTGCAGGATATCAAACTGCTTATTTTAACATTTAAAATACTTTTTATGAAAGAGAGCACCGAGGGGTTTGACGAAAGCGCAAACAAAAATGTAAAGAGTTCTTCTTCAAAAAAGGAAACGGAGGAAATAAAGTGAGTTTTAATGCAACACTCGTTGTAATGGCGGCAGGTATGGGCAGCCGCTTCGGCGGTTTAAAGCAAATTGAGCCGATAGGTCCCAAATGTGAGGCGTTGCTTGACTGTTCGGTTTACGATGCCAAAAAGGCGGGTTTTAATAAGGTAGTTTTCATTATTAAAAAGCAGATTGAAAAAGACTTTAAGGAACTTGTAGGCAAGAGAATTGAAAAAATGATAGACGTTGATTACGTTTTTCAGGAAACCGATAAACTGCCGAGCGGATACGTATGTCCCTCCAACCGTGAAAAACCGTGGGGAACGGCTCACGCAATATGGTGTTGCAAAGATAAAGTAAACACTCCTTTTGCAGTAATAAACGCCGATGATTATTACGGTAAAAGCGCCTTTGCAAAAATATACGAGTACCTAAAAAAGCAGACCGAAAATTATTGTATGGTAGGTTTCAGACTTGTAAACACACTTACCGAAAACGGCTCGGTTTCGCGCGGTGTTTGTAATGTGCTGGACGGCAAACTTAAAAGCGTTACCGAGCGGACGAAAATTGTTGACTGCAAGTACACCGAAGACGGCGAAAATTGGATACCCCTTGCGCCCGATACTGTAGTATCAATGAATATGTGGGGCTTTACACCCGATATTTTCTCTTATATTGACGTTGATTTAAAGACGTTTTTGGACGAAAAAATAAACGTGCCGAAATCCGAATTCTATCTGCCGAGCGTGGTATCAAATCTTATTGAAAACGGAGAAAAAGCGGTAGAGGTTTTGGTTGCCGAGGATAAATGGTACGGAGTAACCTACAAAGAGGACAAACAAAACGTTGCAGACGCCTTAAGTGAAAAAATAAAAAACGGAGAATACAAAAACTTTTAATAATATAACCGCCATATTTATGGCGGTTATTATTTTTTTGTTTTAATCATATACTTTTTTGAAAGAATGTTAATTCAAAAATGGAAGGGCGATTAAAATGAAAGAATACTATCCTGAAGGTTGGCTTTCAAACACACTTGAAAACAAGCGGAATATGAACACACCTGCGGCGGTATCAATAGCAATGTCCAATAAAACGGTTATTGAGTCAACGGCGCTTTTGTGTGACGAACAGCATAATATAACGGTTGACCTCGGTTGTATGAAAGGCATAATCCCGCGTGACGAGGGCGCAATAGGGATAGCCGAGGGTAAAACGCGCGATATTGCGCTTATTTCAAGGGTGGGAAAGCCCGTATGCTTTGTTGTTAAGGATATTAAAACCGATAATTTAGGCAGACTTTATGCACTTCTTTCAAGAAAGTGCGCGCAGGAACTTTCCAAAAAAAGTTTTCTTGCAACTAAAAAAGCAGGAGATATAATAAATGCAAAAATCACACATCTTGAAAGTTTCGGCGCATTTTGTGATATAGGTTGCGGCAATATTGCACTTTTGCCGATTGACTCGATATCCGTTTCACGAATATCTCACCCGAAAGACCGTTTTAAAGTAGGTGATGATATCCGCGCAATAATAAAA
>JAKSQL010000090.1 GCA_024404125.1 Clostridia bacterium | reverse complement strand
GTATAAGCGATATGAGTTTTTATACTATGCTTGCTTCCATTGTGCTTGCGGGACTTCTTACAAGCAATATGGTACTTTCAAAGTTCTTGGGCATTTGCCCGTTTTTGGGAGTTTCAAAAAAAGTAAACACCGCAATTTCCATGAGTCTTGCGGTTACGGTGGTTATGGTAATTGCTACCGCCGCTACATATCCTATCTACTATTTTTTGCTTAAAGATAAGTTTGAATATCTCTCTACCGTAATTTTCATACTTATTATTGCGGCTATCGTTCAGGTGCTTGAAATGTTCTTAAAACGTTTCATTAAACCGCTTTACAGTGCGCTCGGCATTTATCTGCCGCTTATCACAACAAACTGTGCGGTGCTCGGTATTGCGCTTCTTAACACCACTCAGTTTGATACTAAGGTTTATACCTCTTTCAGTCAGTTATATATTCTTTCCCTTGTGAACGCCCTCTCGGCAGGCCTTGGATTTATGCTTGCAATGATTTTGTTCTCGGGTGTTCGCGAAAGACTTGAAACCGCGGATATCCCCGAGTTTTTAAAAGGGCTTCCGATAACACTTGTTTCCGCCGCTTTGGTTTCGCTTTCGTTCTTGGGATTTGCGGGAATAGGAGGTTAAACGTATGAATGCGATTATTATTCCTATCCTTTTGGTTGTGGCAATAGGTTTAGTCCTCGGATTTGCCCTTGCATTCGCCTCGAAATTTATGGCGGTAAAGGTTGACGAAAAGCAGGAAAAGATACGTGAATGCCTACCCGGCGCTAACTGCGGTGCCTGCGGTTTCTCGGGTTGTGACGGCTATGCCGCCGCTATTGCCGAGGGTAAGGCAGAACCGAATAAATGCGCTCCCGGCGGCAAAACTACGGCAGATGCTTTGGCAAAACTTTTAGGTGTTACCATTGAGGATAATCCGAAAGTGGCATTTGTAGCATGTTCAAGGAATTGCGAAACCGCCAAAAAAGTGTTTAAGTATTCGGGTATTTCTTCGTGTGCCGCCGAAAGTCTTGTAAACAAAGGCGAATATGCCTGCGAATTTGCCTGCTTGGGTCTTGGCGACTGTGTTAAAGCGTGTCCTTTCGGGGCAATAACCTTAAAAGCGGGGAAACCCGTTATATGCGAGGATATTTGTACCGGTTGCGGAAAATGCGCAACTGTTTGTCCGAAATCGGTAATCAACATAGTTCCGAAAGCAAGCAAAGTAAAGGTAGGTTGCTCGAACAAACTTAAAGGTCCTAAGGTTGTAAAGGACTGCTCGGTTTCTTGTATCGGTTGCGGACTTTGCGAAAGAGCATGCGAATCCGATGCCATTAAGGTTATTGATAATCTGGCACACATTGACTATAGTAAATGTATTGCCTGCGGTAAATGTAAAGATGCCTGCAAGCGAAACGTTATCATTTAAGCGTAAATTTAAAAACAAAATCGGGACTGTAATTTGTTACAGTCCCGATTTTTATTCTGCATAATATTTATCTTCAGTAGACTTTTACAGGTTTATATCAATTTATAATATATTAGATATAATCAAAATTACGTAACCTATTTGCTTTCCTACTGGGTAAATTCATTTAATCATCTTCCAATAATTTTGAAGGCGGTATATTTAATACTTGAGCAATTTTAAAAAGGGTTTCCATTGATACCCCTCTAACCGTGCCCGTACCTTCAACCTGACCTACAAAACTAACACTTTTCCCAATAAGTTCGGCAAAGTATTCCTGCGTAAATCCTGCTTTTCTTCTATAATATGCGATTTTAAGACCCAGTGTAATATATTTTTCGGAAAATTCTGTTTTCATAACATTGCCCCGTTTCTTTACAATATTATTGTACCGAAAGAAGCAACAATTTATTATGAATTTAAATTGCATATTCCTTTACTTTGAGTGAAATATCGTTTATAATAACAATATGTTTTTTCACATAAAGGAGTGCTTTGTAATGAAAGTAGCAGTAATCGGCTCACGCGGACTTGCGGTGAAAGATTTAGGGAAATATTTGCCAAGTGATACCACCGAAATTGTATCGGGCGGTGCTAAAGGCATTGATAAATGTGCCGAACAGTATGCAAATAAAAACAAAATACCGATAAAAGTCTTTCTGCCCGAATACAATAAATACGGCAGAAGTGCACCGCTTAAAAGGAATATCCAAATTATTGATTATGCAGATACGGTGCTTGCCTTTTGGGACGGTGTTTCCCGCGGCACAAAATTTGTAATTGATAAATGCAAAGAAAGAGGCAAGATAATAAAAATTTACACGTGTAGCGCAACTACTAAATACTAAAAATCGGGACTGTAATTTGTTACAGTCCCGATTGATTTTATTGACAAGTTTTTTCAAAGAGTCTATAATATTTAATACAAAGAATCCTCAAAAAGATAATGATACTTTTGACTTTGATAGAGCGAGACGTAATCGTTCACACCTACTATCACGTGGTCGGCAAGGCATATACCTATTTGCTTAAGTGCCGTAAATACGTTTTTGGTTATTTCAATATCCGCAGAGCTCGGCAAACAGTTATTACTCGGGTGGTTATGGCATAAAATCACCGCGGTTGAGTTTGAATCAATCGCCGCTTTTACTATATCGCGTACCGATACACCTACGGTTGAAATATCGCCCTCGGAAAGAAACTTGAAAACTGTCTTATCACCTACCGAATTAAGTCCCAATATCCCGAGCCGCTCGGTAGTAAAGCCCAAATATTGCTTTTGTATGTAATCGTCCGCCAAAGAAAGTGACGGAAAGTTTATCTTGCCCGAGGTTTTCTCTACATTATATCTTCTTGCTACGGGCAAAATGAGTTTTATAAGGGTTGCCGCATTTTCGCCTACACCCTCAACCTTCACGATTTCACTTACGGGCGCGTCTATAACACCGCTTAAATCACCGAACTTATCTATAAGACGGTGTGCGATTTCGTTGGTATCGCATCTGGGTATCGCGTAGAAAAGCAGATGCTCTAACAGTTTGTGTGCCGGCACCGCGTCATCATACCCGTTTTCAAGAAATTCTTTGCGAACGCGCTCTCTATGTCCAGCGTGAAGATTTTTATCCAATAAGCCCGCCTCCTGACCTTTTTATTATACAATAAATGTTTACTCAAATCAACTTTAAATAAAGGAACTTACAGTATGAAGAGTTTTGAAATTCAAAAGAATGATGAGGGATTGCGCCTTGATAAGTTTACACTTAAAGTATGCCCTATGCTCCCGCAGTCACTTTTATATAAATACATACGCCTTAAACGGATAAAGGTTAACTCGAAACGTGCCGAAATAAACACGCGGCTCAATTTAGGCGATACGGTGGATATGTATATAGGCGATGAGTTCTTTGCAAAAAAAGCGCCTACCTATGATTTCCTCTCGTCACCCGACCGTTTAAACGTAGTATATGAAGACGAAAACATTATGCTTTGCGATAAACCGCAGGGACTTTTATGCCACCCCGATAAAACAGAGTACCGCGATACTCTTATAGGCAGAATACAGCATTATCTTTATAAAAAAGGTGAATATAATCCCGAAGCGGAAAACAGTTTTAAGCCGTCCCTTTGCAACCGTATTGACCGCAACACCGCAGGTATTGTTATTGCGGCAAAAAACGCGAAAGCCCTTAAGATTATTTGCGAAAAAATAAAAGACCGCGAAATAGATAAACGGTATTTATGTTTAGTACACGGTATCCCCGCAAAGAAAAGCGACACCCTTACGGGGTATCTTGAAAAAGACTGTGAAAAGAACAAAGTATATCTGCAAAATAAAAAGACCGACAGTAACCTGACGGTCAAAACAAAGTACACAGTACTTAAAAGCAACAATGAAAGCTCCTTGCTTGAAATCCAGTTGATTACCGGAAGAAGACACCAGATAAGACCGCCTATGGCATCTATCGGGCATCCGCTTTTCGGTGACGGTAAATACGGAACACTTAAAAACGATAAAAAAGCGGGATTTGATAAGCAAGCACTTTACTCTTATAAACTCACCTTTACTTTTACTACCGATGCCGATATTCTGAACTATTTAAACGGCAAAACCTTTGAGGTGAAAAACGTGTGGTTCAAAGATTTTATAAAGTAAATTATTTATCCGCTATAACGGCACACTCTAACGAAAATATTTCACCTTTATTTTTTCCGTAAAGGTCATGCACACCCTCTGTGTCAAAACTGATTTTTAAGATTACGGGGTAATTATCAAGACTGTCGGACTTAAGGTCTACCGCAGTCCATTCGCCGTCTTTTTGAATATAGTAAACATTTAGCACCATATCAAGTACGGAAAGTTGTTCGTATGACGGCAAAGTACCGTCATAAACCGCACTGCCTACCTCGGTACAACCGTCACCGTAAGGGTCGTATTCGTAGTCAAAACTTGCCTTTCCGATTTCGATATTAAGCGCTTTTATAACGTCTTCAATGGTATTGTTTTCACCAATTCCGCAAACCGTAAGTTTTTTTGCTATGGGCTTCCCCTCAACCTCTTTATAGGTGATTACGGTTTCGCCGTCCCTATAAAAAATGCTTTCTTGCTCGGCTATTTCTTTTACAGTTTCGTCGCCTTTCTTTATATCGAAAGCGGATACCTCAAGCATTTTTTTATCCGGCTTGCCGCAACCTGAAAGTAAAGCAAAAACGGTAAATAAAGCAAGCCACACTGCAACTGATTTTTTCATTATGCTCTCCTTAAATAAAGTTCGTGGATCTGCAAAT
Source organism: Clostridia bacterium (assembly GCA_024404125.1). Taxonomy (GTDB): domain Bacteria; phylum Bacillota; class Clostridia; order Oscillospirales; family Acutalibacteraceae; genus UBA737. The sequence goes on along the minus strand of JAKSQL010000090.1, from coordinate 24 downwards.
TGGGATATTTTAGCAATTGAAAAT
>JAKSQL010000009.1 GCA_024404125.1 Clostridia bacterium | reverse complement strand
TATTGCGTTTGTCTTTGATATATCGTCAGTTTCAACATAAATTACTTCTGCCGATTTCTTTTTCTTTTCAATCTGTGCGAAAAGTATAATGCTTGCCATAAAAAACGCGGTGACTATAACTGCACCCGCATAGTAGCCGTAACCTATTGCGATTCCTATTGCGCCGGTTGTCCAAACGCCTGCGGCGGTGGTAAGACCGGTTATCATATTTGTATTTTTAAGAATAATCATACCTGCGCCCAAAAAGCCGACACCGGAAACAACCTGTGCCGAAATTCTGAAAACATCACCGTTGTTGCCGAGTACATTACTTACGTACATACTTGTCATAGACGTGAGCGCGGCTCCTAAACAAACAAGTATATGAGTTCTCATACCTGCCGCTCTGCCGTGACGTGCCCGTTCACTGCCTATTATTCCGCCTATTGCTACTGAAAGCAGCGATTTAACCAATGCGTCAATCCACATATTCATAAAGAAAGTCCTCCTTAAAAATAAAAAAATAAAAACAAGCCGGTAGTACGGCCTGATTTTTTCGCTAACCAATATACTATGCTAATATTATACTGATATTATATATACTCGCGACGTATTTGTCAATAGCACAACCTTTGCTTGACAATTACAACTTTGGGGTATATCATTATCAGTAACAGGAGGAGTAATTATGGATATTCGTAAAGAGTCACTTAAAAAGCACTATGAGTGGAACGGTAAAATCGAGGTCGTATCAAGAGTTCCCGTAAACTCAAGAGAGGATTTATCACTTGCATACACCCCCGGTGTAGCAGAGCCGTGCCTCGAAATAAATAAGGATATAAATAAATCTTATGAACTGACGAGACGTTCAAATCTTGTTGCAGTTGTAACTGACGGCACCGCTGTTTTAGGTCTTGGCGATATAGGCCCTGAGGCGGGAATGCCGGTTATGGAGGGGAAATGTGCGCTTTTTAAAACCTTTGCGGACGTTGATGCTTTCCCGCTTTGCATAAAGTCTAAGGACGTTGACGAAATAGTAAGAACGGTATATTTGCTTTCGGGCTCGTTCGGAGGTATAAACCTTGAGGATATATCCGCTCCGCGTTGCTTTGAGGTTGAAAGAAAATTAAAGGAAATATGTGATATACCGATATTTCACGATGACCAACACGGCACCGCAATAGTGGTTGCCGCGGCGCTTATAAACGCTCTTAAACTTGTTAAGAAGCAGATAAACGAGGTTAAAGTGGTAATAAACGGCGCAGGGTCCGCAGGTATTGCGATAGGCAAGCATCTTATGAATATGGGTGTTAAAAACCTGACTTTTTGTGACCGCTTCGGAATTATTTGTGACGGGGATAAAAACAACAATCCCGCTCAGGCAGACATAGCAAAGGTTACAAATGCCGAACATAAAAAGGGAACTTTGGCGGATGCTTTAAAGGGAACGGACGTATTTATAGGTGTTTCCGCACCCAACCTTGTTACCGAAGAGATGGTAAAGTCTATGGCAAAGGATTCTATAGTATTCCCGATGGCGAACCCCACTCCCGAAATTATGCCCGACCTTGCTAAAAAAGCGGGTGCAAGGGTAGTAGGAACGGGGCGCTCCGATTTTCCGAATCAGATAAACAACGTACTCGCTTTTCCGGGTATCTTCCGCGGTGCGCTTGATTGCAGGGCTAAATGTATAAATGAGGAAATGAAAGTGGCAACAAGTTATGCACTTGCCTCCCTTATACCCGATGACGAGATAACCGAAGAAAACATAATCGCTCCCGCGCTCGATAAGCGCGTGGCGGAAGTTGTTGCAAAAGCGGTTATTAAAACTGCAAGAGAAACCGGCGTAGCAAGAATATAAAAAATCATTAAAAACCCCTTACGGATAATCCGTAAGGGGGCTTTTTTATTTTGTACCGTAGTGTGTGGCGTACTTTACCCGCAGCATAACTATTTCCCGCAATTTTTATCAAAACTCGGGTTGCAGGCATAGAAATTTTTGCTGTCAAGTCGGTCGGTAGTGCGGCGAAGTGCCTCTCCGAAACGTTGATAGTGCACAATTTCTCTCTCACGTAAAAATCTTAACGGGTCAAGCACATCGGGGTCGTCTATAAGACGGATAAGGTTATCATAGGTAACACGTGCTTTTTGCTCTGCCGCGAGGTCTTCGTGCAGGTCTGCCAAAATATCGCCCTTTGCGGCAATATATTCCGCCCTCCACGGAAGTGAAGAAGCCGCTATCGGATAAACACCGGTTGTATGGTCTACAAAGTATTTATCAAATCCCGATTTAACAATTTCTTCTTTTGAAAGATTTTTGGTAAGTTGATATACGAGCGCACATATCATTTCCATGTGTGCAAGTTCCTCCGTACCTATATCGGTAAGTGTCGCCTTAACATCGTCATAAGGCATTGAATACCTTTGAGTAAGGTATCGCATGGAGGCACCGAGTTCACCGTCGGGACCGCCGTACTGTGATATTATTATCTGCGCGTATTTCGGATTCGGGTTTTTAACCCTTACCGGATACTGTAATTTCTTTTCATATTGCCACATAAGGTTATTCCTCCGTTTCCCATGGCCAAGGTGAGTCTATCCAAGTGAACGTTTCGGTATCAAGAGGGACGTCACTTACTTTGCATATATACTTGCCGAACTTATTCTCGTAATCCTTTACTGCCGCCTTTTTGGCCGACTTGTATTTACGCATAAGTTCCATCGCTTTTTTGCTTTCGGGATGTGTATCCGCAAAAAGCACAAGTTCGTGAATTGCAAAATCAATCGCGTGTATTTTTTTCATCGCTTGCTGTTTTTCGCTCATCATCTTGTGCCACCTGCCTTTAACGGCTTGTCAAGGTCGGGGAAAATAGTACCCTTCGGGAAGCCGATTTGCGCTTCGTATCCTTCCGAAAACGGTTGGGTGTTTACAAATGCCATCGTAAGTACGTTTTCGTCCTGCGATGGTATTTCATTTATTATCATCATTTTTTATCTCTCCTTAATGCAGGACGGCTTTTGCCGTCTTATACATACTATTAAAGATTACAAAAAATAGTGAAAAAATCTTAAAAGGTAATTGCATTTGAAAACTTGTTGTGATATAATGTAAAATGACGGAAAATTGGACTTAATTTTCCACAGCTTTTGTAAAATAATGGCGGGAGGTACAAAAAAGTGGCGGATATTCCTAATTGGTTTGCTGTGTGTATGGGACTCGGTACCGTTTTTGTAGGTCTTATATGTATCATAATAATTTGCAAAATTATGAGCATCTTTTTCTACAAAAAAGAAAAGCCCGAAAAGGTTTCAGAAACGGCTGACGTAAAGCCAAAAGCGGTAACAGATACGGCGATAGAAAATAAGGAGCAGATAATCGCCGCCGTTACTGCGGTTTGCGCGGAAGTAATGGGCAAAGATATTTCTGCTTTAAGAGTAGTATCATTTAAGAAAGTAAATAATTAAATTGTTGAGGTAGATATTTATGAAAAAGTATAAAGTTACAGTAAACGGAACGGCGTATGAAATTGAACTTGAAGAGATAGATGCTCAGACTGCCGTACAGCAAAAAGAAGAAAAAGAAGCACAAAACGAACCCGCTAAAGAGGAGCCGAAAGAGGAAACCGCTGCTAAAGGTGAGGGTACAAACGTAACCTCACCGATGCCCGGCAACATTCTTGATATAAAGGTTAAAGTAGGCGACACCGTAAATAAAGGTGATGTTCTTATGATACTTGAAGCAATGAAGATGGAAAACGAAATTCCCGCTAATTGTGACGGTACCGTAAAAGAAATTTCGGTATCAAAGGGTAATGCCGTAGAAACCGGAAGTGTACTTTGCGTAATAGGATAATCGGGGAGAATTAAAAAATGTCTGTTGATACTTTTTTAAGCTTTTTTAAGCAAATAGGTATGAGCATATATACGTTTTTTGCAAATTTCATTCACTTAAACACAAACCTTGTGGAAAGTTTTATGAACTTTGTAAAGCAAACGGGATTTTATATGCTTTTTGCCAATATAAAAGAAAATTACGGCTATCTTATAATGATAGCAATTTCGCTGTTTTTACTGTGGCTTGCAATAAAGAAACAGTTTGAGCCGCTTTTACTTGTAGGTATAGCATTCGGTATGTTGCTTACAAACCTGCCCGGCGCAGAACTTTACCACAGTGACCTTTGGCAGCAGTTTATGAATCACGAAATAGGATACGGCGATATACTTATAAAGGGCGGCTTGCTCGATTATTTGTACATAGGTGTTAAGACCTGTATATATCCCTGCCTTATATTTGTAGGTATCGGCGCTATGACCGATTTCGGTCCGCTTATTTCAAACCCAAAATCACTGCTTTTGGGTGCCGCGGCACAACTTGGTATTTTCGCTACATTTGTCGGCGCTAAATATTTGGGATTCACTTCACTCGAGGCATCGTCTATCGGTATTATCGGCGGGGCGGACGGTCCTACCGCGATATTCGTAACCTCAAAACTCGCTCCGCATTTGCTCTCCGCGATAGCGGTTGCGGCATACTCATATATGGCGCTTGTACCGGTTATTCAACCGCCGATTATGAAATTGCTCACCACCAAAAAAGAGCGTGCAATAGTTATGAAACCGCTTAGAAAGGTTTCAAAAACCGAAAAAATAGTTTTCCCGATAGTAGTAACTATTTTTGTTGCACTGTTAGTTCCGTCTGCAACGTCACTTGTAGGTTGCCTTATGCTCGGTAACCTTTGGAAAGAGTCAGGCGTGTGCGAACGTCTTTGCAAGACCGCTCAAAACGAACTTATGAATATAGTAACCATATTCTTGGGTATCTCGGTAGGCGCTACCGCCACCGCAAAGGTATTTATAAACAAGCAAACTTTGTTTATTATAGTGCTCGGTGTAGTTGCATTCAGTATGGGTACCGCGGGCGGAGTTTTGCTTGCAAAGTTTATGAACCTTTTTACGAGAAAGAACAAGATAAATCCGCTTATAGGTTCCGCGGGAGTTTCGGCAGTTCCTATGGCGGCAAGAGTTTCGCAAACAGTAGGTCAGAAAGAAAATCCCTTAAACTTCCTTTTAATGCACGCTATGGGACCGAACGTTGCGGGAGTTATAGGTTCTGCTATTGCGGCAGGTGCGCTTATAGCACTGTTCGGATAAATACGGAGGCATATTAAAATGACAGAAAATAAACCTTTACTTATTACCGATACCATTCTGCGCGATGCTCATCAGTCGCAGGCGGCAACACGTATGAAAATTGAGGATATGATACCCGCGCTTGACGATATTGATAAAATCGGTTATTGGTCGGTAGAGTGTTGGGGCGGTGCTACCTTTGATGCTTGTATGAGATTTTTAAATGAAGACCCGTGGGAGCGTCTGCGCATACTTAAATCTCACCTAAAAAACACCAAACTCCAAATGCTTTTAAGAGGACAAAATCTTTTAGGGTACAAGCATTACGCGGATGACGTCGTGGATATGTTCGTAAAGAAATCCATCGAGAACGGTATTGATGTTATTCGTATTTTCGATGCGCTTAACGACCCGCGTAATCTTGAAACGGCTGTAAAGGCATGCAAGGAATACGGCGGAATTTGCGAAACTGCAATAAGTTATACGGTAAGTCCCGTTCATAACGAGGATTACTTTGTAAACCTTGCAAAAACGCTTGAAAATATGGGTGCGGACGTTATATGTATAAAAGATATGGCAAATTTGCTTTTGCCGTACGATGCATATTCGCTCGTTAAAAAACTTAAAGAAAACGTAAGCGTGCCTATTCATCTTCATACACACAATACTACCGGTACGGGTGATATGACCTATCTTATGGCGGCTCAGGCGGGTGTTGATATAGTTGATACCGCGCTGTCTCCGTTCGCTAACGGTACTTCAAACCCCTCTACCGAAGCGCTTGTTGCAACACTTCAAAACACCGAGCGCGATACCGGTCTTGACCTTAATGCTTTATCAAACGTTGCGGCTCATTTCAGAACTGTTGCGGATAAGATGAAACAAGAGGGTACACTTGACCCTAAAGTATTAAATGTTGATACCAAAACACTTATATATCAAGTCCCCGGCGGTATGCTTTCAAACCTTATAAGCCAACTTAAGCAGGCAGGGGCTGAAGATAAGTACTATAAAGTGCTTTCCGAAGTTCCGAGGGTAAGAAAAGAATTCGGTTATCCTCCGCTTGTAACACCCACAAGTCAAATAGTAGGTACACAGGCGGTAATGAATGTACTTTCGGGCGAGAGATATAAAATGGTACCGAAAGAGTCAAAAGCACTTTTAAGAGGTGAATACGGCGCATTACCCGGTGAGGTTGATGAGGACGTAAGAAAGAAATGTATAGGGGATGACGAGGTTATTACCTGCCGTCCTGCCGACCTTATTGAAAGTGAACTTGTAAAGTATGCCCTTGAAATGAAGAATAAGCATATCGGAAAATCCAAAGAGGATATTTTAAGTTATGCTCTTTTCCCGCAGGTAGCGGAGAAATTCTTTGCTGTAAGAGATGCCGAGCCGGAAGACGAAAACACCGTACGCGAACTTATAGTAGAGGATATTTCGGAATAATATATCAAAAAAAGCGCCGTGAGGCGCTTTTTGATAATCAAGGAGTTAATATGTCAGAAAGTTATTTAAACTTAAAAAGCGGAAGTGACGTAAGAGGCGTTGCAAGCGAAGGCGTTAAAGGGGAAGAGATAAACCTTACTGATAAAGCGGTCAAAGATATTACCGCGGCATTTGCACTTTGGGCGCAAAATAACCTTAACACACCTGCAAGCAACCTTAAAATTGCGGTAGGTCACGATTCGCGAATATCGGCAAACCGCATAAAAAAAGCAGTTTTGGATACCCTTGTATCTTACGGTGTAAATGCCGTAGACTGCGGGCTTTCGTCTACTCCGGCTAGATTTAAACTGCGATGCTTCGGTGCAGATAACCGCAAGCCATCACCCGTTTAACCGAAACGGATTAAAATTTTTCTTAAAAAGCGGAGGACTCGGCGGGAACGATATATCAGAGATACTCGACCTTGCAAGGAACGGTAAAACTCCCGAAATAGCAAAGGGTAATATTGTATCATATAATTATATGAGCGATTACGCAAAGCGCATAAGAGATATGATAATAAACGAGGTAGACTCTGCCGAAGATAGATATCACCCGCTGAAAAACTATAAAATAGCCGTAGATGCAGGTAACGGCGCGGGCGGTTTTTTTGCAAACGATGTGCTTAAAGTTTTGGGCGCCGATGTTTCGGCAAGCCAGTTTTTAGAACCGGACGGTATGTTTCCTAACCACATACCGAATCCCGAAAATGAAACTGCTATGGAATCGGCAAGAAACGCGGTAATAAAGTCGGGAGCCGATTTGGGCGTTGTGTTTGATACCGATGTTGACCGATCTGCTGTAGTGGACAGTTTAGGTAACGAAATAAACCGTAACAACTTAATTGCCCTTGCAAGCATAATAGCACTCGAGGGTAATAACGGCGGTACTATTGTTACTGATTCGGTTACGTCTGACGGTCTTACCGAGTTTATTGAAAACGATTTAAAGGCACACCATCATAGATTTAAGCGTGGCTACCGTAACGTTATAGATGAGGCGATACGTCTTAACAATGAGGGCATAAATACCCCTCTTGCCATTGAAACCTCGGGCCACGCGGCTTTAAGAGAAAACTATTTTCTTGATGACGGTGCTTATCTTGCTACCAAAATCATAATACTTATGGCAAAACTCGGCAAAAGCGGTAAGAAAATAGGTGACTTGATAGCAAACTTAAAACAACCCAAAGAAGCGGTAGAACATAGAATAAAACTTGAAAGCATTGAAACAGGTAAACAGATAGTAGAGGGCTTTAAAGAGTTTGCTTTAAATAAAGAGGGTTGGTCGGTAGCGAAAAACAGTTACGAGGGTGTAAGGGTAAGTACCGATAAAGACTGTGGCGACGGATTTATTCTTATGCGTATGAGCGTTCACGACCCCGTTATTCCGATAAACGCGGAAAGTATGTCAAGCGGCGGAACAAAGAAAATGTTAGAAGACGTAAAGCAGTTTGTGGAGAGCAATTATAACGTAAAGTTTTAAAATTTGCTTGACAAATCAAACTGTCGGTGATAACATATTTTCATAAGTTAAAACCTGTGATTAAGAGTAAGTAACTTTGAACAAAACTCAAAGAGAGCCGTCGGTGGTGGAAAAACGGCAGTGTAATTCAAAGCGAATGGACTTATGAGGGCAACCGAAAGCATTATTTTGCAAGTAGCAGTTGACGGTCAGCACCCGTTACAGTGCAAATCGTATATGTCAGTACGTTAAGGTGGGTATTTATTTACCAATTTGGGTGGTACCGCAGGATTATTAAAAGTCTTGTCCCTTGTGATAGGGATAAGACTTTTTTGTTTTATAAGGGTGATTTTATGTTTATTTTAAAAAGACGATGGCGTGGCTTAAAAGCATAAAAATACAATAACGACAGGAGAATTATTTATGGATTTTAATAATTATTTTAAAGAGTATCCCGATATAAACGGATATTTCGGTAAATACGGCGGTGCATTTGTAAACGATGAATTAAAAAATGCCATGGACGAGATAACCAAAGCATATTTTAAAATATGCAAGTCGAGAAAGTTTATAGACGAACTTCGCAGAATACGTAAAGAATTTCAAGGCAGACCTACACCGATAACACATCTTGAACGTCTTTCAAACAGTATAGGAAATGTGCAACTTTACGTAAAACGTGAGGATTTAAACCACACCGGCGCACATAAGTTAAATCACTGTATGGGCGAAGCATTGCTTGCGAAATATATGGGCAAGAAAAAGGTCATAGCCGAAACGGGAGCGGGTCAACACGGTGTAGCACTTGCTACTGCGGCGGCGTATTTCGGACTTGAATGCGATATCTATATGGGCTCCGTTGATATAAAGAAGCAAGCGCCCAACGTTGCGCGAATGAAGATATTAGGCGCAAACGTTATAGAAGTAAAAGAGGGCCTTGCCACCTTAAAAGAGGCGGTAGATGCGGCTTTTGCGGCTTATGCCAAGGATTATAAAGATTGTATATACTGTATCGGCTCGGTAGTAGGTCCCCATCCGTTTCCGATGATGGTAAGGGATTTTCAGTCGGTAGTCGGCTTTGAAGCAAGAGAGCAGTTTATTGAAATGACAGGCGAACTCCCCGATACCGTAGTCGCCTGCGTAGGCGGCGGCTCTAACTCGGCAGGATTTTTTGCGGGATTTTTAAATGATCCGGTTGAGATAGTAGGTATCGAGCCGCTTGGCAGAGGCAAAAAATTAGGCGACCACGCCGCAAGTCTTAACTACGGCAGTGAGGGTGTTATGCACGGCTTTAACAGTATAATGCTTAAAGATGAAAACGGCGACCCTGCACCCGTTTATTCTGTCGCAAGCGGACTTGATTATCCTTCCTCCGGTCCCGAGCATGCTTTTTGGCACGATATAGGCAGGGTAAAGTATGACGTAATAGACGATAAGCAGGCGCTTGATGCTTTCTTTGAACTTTCTCGCAAGCAGGGAATTATCCCCGCGATTGAAAGTTCTCACGCTCTTGCCTACGCGATTAAACGCGCCAAAGAATTAGACCACGGCTCTATACTCGTAAACCTCTCGGGCAGAGGCGATAAGGATATGGACTATATCCTTGAAAACTACGGAATATAATAAAAGATAACCGCGTAAGTCTTCTTTACGAACCTTACGCGGTTATTTTTTAAAGTTTTTTCCTATTGTTATATCGCCCGAAAACAGTTTTATATTTTTGCCGTCTTCTTCTATGGTAAGCCGGCATTTATCATCAATACCTAAAACAGTAGCACAGTGAATTTGTCCGTTTTTTACGTACTGTATTTCTTTACCGTCAAGATAAGAATTCTTACGGTATTTTTCTATAAAGGCCTTGTCGCTTAAGGTTTCAAGTCCTTGTAAAAACTTGTTGCAAAACACGGATATTATTTTTGAAATTTCTGTTTCGTCATACTTACGGTCATTAAATACACTGGTTGCGATGTCTTTTATACTTTCGGTAATGCACTCTTTAAATACGTTTATTCCAATGCCCAACACCGCATATTTAATATTACCGCTTTTTGTTTCGGTGGCACTTTCACAAAGTATGCCGCACACCTTTTTGTTGTCAAGATATATATCGTTTACCCATTTTATAAGACAATTTTTGCCCGATATTTCTTCTACCGTTTCCATAGCGCATACCGCCGCCAAAACGGTTAGCAGGTATCCGTCCTCCGCTTTCAAGTCGGGGAAGAAAAGCAGCGAAAAGTAGGCACCGCCCATTTCTGATACAAAACTTTTGCCGAGCCGACCTTTACCCGCAGTCTGCGTTTTTGCTAAAGCGAGTGTTACTGTATTTTCGCCGCCTTTTGCGAGTTCTTTTAAGTAACCGTTTGTAGAAGGAATACTGTCAAAACAAACAACGTTTTTAAGGTTTACACTTTTTCTTATTTCATTTTCAAAACTTTTGTTCATAACACCCCTCCTGACTTTATGTATATATGATACTCTTATACACAAAAGTAATCAAGTGGTATTTTGCCCAAAGTCCGTATTTTTGTACACTAATCGTATTAAAATGAAATCATTAAAATTAAAAGGAGATAGTTTTATGGGCATTTTCGGAAATTTATTTGACCTTAACGGTAACGGCAAATCAGACCCGATTGAGCAGGCAATAGAGTTAACATTTATTGCGGATATAATTGAAAAAGAAAAGGATTTAGAGTCCGAAGAAAATGAGGACAGTTTATTTGGAGATGAAGAGGAATGAATAAGAAAATTCTTTACGTGGAACCTGCCGGTTATTTCCCAAAGAAAATACGCAAAGAAACTAAAATAGGCGAATACGCCGAAAAACAACAGACAAATAAAAGTCGGCAGATTAAACTGTAATAATAACAGAAAACAGAAGTTGCTAAAAACTGTTTTTTAGTATACAAATTTTCAAAAAGTTATAGAAAAAATCGATTTTATATTGCGATATGAAAAATCAGAAAGCGGTTGAAATTATGGAAAATAAATTTGTAACACCTGAAAAAATATATGCTCTTTTTGAATCGTCAGACTTATATATCATACAAAAAAATCAAGGCACCCACACAAAAGTGTGAGTGCCTTAATTGGTGCGAGTAATCTTATAGGATTTAGCAAAAAATCAAGTAATAATCAGTGTTTTGGCAGTCGAAAAACAGTAATTATCTCTTTTTCAATGTATAAAATTTTATGAAAATGAGGTACTGTTATGAAAAAATATGTTTTTATTTATGTTTTTGTTTTAAGTTTATTGTTATCCTCGTGTGCAAAGCCAAAAGATACAAAAAGTGATTCTTTGTAATCTGTGTCGGTGGAAGAAACCGTTTCTAATGTTGCAAGTGCAGAAAGTAATACAGAAATATTAAGCACACCGCAAGCTGCTTCGGAAAGCAAAAATGAAAGCGTAGAACAAAGTACAAAAACCGCTCAAAGCTCTTTGCCTGCTGAAATTTCAACTGCAAATGATGAAAGTCAAAGTGTTTTCTATCCGACACCTACGGCGGCAAATAACGAAGCAAATGAAAATGACGAAACCGCTATTGCAAATCGTATTATTGACTATCTAAATAATTACCGAGCGGCTATTGGAAGCAACGGCTTACAAAAACTATCGGGATTAACAGAATATGCAAAATACCGAAGCAATCAGTTAACCGCACATTTCGCTCACGATACAAATGATGAGCGAGCCGCCGCAACTGCACTTAAATACGGTCAGTATATTAACCCTGCCGAGTTTGGTTTAGAGGGTGTGCCGTACTACACCGCATACACAAGTGAAGCAATAGCAAATTCCGGTTTTCACGGTAGCGTTGATGAGGTGGCAAAACACTTTGCGGATATGTGCAGAAAAAGTCTTGACCACTGGGCATATATCGGCAGTTCGGGTTATAGCTTTGTCGGTGTGGGTATAACTTATTATTACGGATTTTGGTATTTGAACATTTCACTAACGAACACAAGCGAGTTTGAAAGGTAGAAATTTAAGAACATAAAACATACAAAAACATTAAAGAAAACGACTTTTGTACGGTACGGTTATTGTAAAAAGCATAAAAATTTTAATTTTGTTAAAATGCAAAAATCCGTACCATACAAAAAGTCAGTAGTAATGCAGATTGGAAGTAGATTTTTATGAAAGAAAAAATGCAAAAGCAAGTAGGTCTACGTAGGGGTGTACGGCGATGATTTTTACAAAAGGTGAGATAGAGATTTTGGGACTGTGTGCCTTATGCAAAGATTTGCCCGTAGAAACCGGTGGGATTTCGGAGCAAGAGGCAATAGAGGTTTTATTGCTTTACGGACTTTTAAGAAAGAGCAGAAGCGGACTGAGTGTAAGGGTAAGTGATAAAGGTTACGACTACCTGCAAAGTTTGGGATTTGATTTTCAAAGGGATAAAGCTTATCTCGGTAAATCAAAAGCGCTGTATAGACGACTCGAAACAGCGAAGATTACAAAATTCTTTTTAAAAAGCGGGGCCGATGTTTTTAAGAAAGAAATTGTAAAAGAAGGGATGAATAATGTGTTTATCCCGTCCTTTACATTTAGGCGTAAATCTTTTTCAAATCCACTCGGTGCAACGCAGCTTTGCGGATTTTATTATTTACGAAATACGATGTTTGTACCGTATTTTATTTCAAAAGATAATTACGGTATTCATACAGAGATAGAAGAGTTAACTTTTTCTTCCAAAGTGTTTTTACAGGGTCATAAACCTACCGTTTTATTTACCACAAATGGCGATATTTCGGATGTGTTAAAGATAAGCCAAAATCAACCTGTTAAAAAAGATAAGGTTAATACCAATTCGTTTTACGAGGCAATAGAAAAATTCAGAGTGCCTGTTGCATTTATTACGCTTGATTCAAACGGTCTTGATGTAATAAACATTATATCTGTTGATAATTACAGAGAAAAACTCGCAAAACTGATTTTAAGAGAAGATTATGCCACATCGGAACTTATAGATTCAGACGGAATAAATATTAAAACAAACGAAAATTTAGTAATTGGTTTTGACTCTAATACGGAGCGAATGAAAAGAGTAATAAAGAATTCAAAAAATACAACGCACATTGTTTTACTGCCGTTTCAGTTATGTGCAATGCAAAATTATCTTAAAGGCAAAAACGCAAGGTTGCATACAATCGAAGTTGATGCTGTAGAAAAATTGCTTAAAATAGACGGTCGCAAATTTATGATTTCAAACAAGCCCTTTAAAAACGGAAAAGGAGAATATGCTTATGTTCCGCACGATAAATACTAATTCTAAATCAGATAAAACTATTTTAGAAGTGTTTTGTATGGTACGGTTTTGTGGAAAAACAAATAATTTTGAAATTTCTCTCGAATACACAAAACCGTATAATACAAAAACGCAGTAATGATGCGGATTTGAGGACTTTTTTAACACACAAAAAGCGGTAATATCAAGCAAGTCTACGCAGGGGCCTACGGTTGTGCCGCAAAACCGATAGAAATCGGAACTCATTACTGTGACTGATATGCAAAAACTTTTAAAGCAGAAACCGGTGCTTTAAGAAAAAATTATATTCGTTTTAAAAGCATTATACTATTTGCCATTTGTAAACAAAGGAAATTATAGCAACCTTTTGTTTATAACGGCATATTTTTTCGAATAATGAAAAAAATAAATAAGAGCAAATTGTCAAGTAAAAATTAAAAATACTTGACAAAATCAAAATTAAAACATATAATAAAACCATAAAAAGGAGGTGCAGAATATGAAAAGCAATGCCCCTATAAACAACGCTTTAAGCAAATACAAAGAAAATGAATTAATAATTGCCAACAATTTATATAAAGAAAAATTATCAAATCAAATGACCGAAGTAGCATATTATAAAGCACTTCAAAGAATGTGTGAATCAGGAGAACTTGTAAAAATTGCAAAAGGCACTTATCATAAACCAAAAATTACGAAATATGGGATTGTTCCACCAACAGAAAAAGAGATCGTCACCGCATTTACTGAAAACGAAACAGGAACAGTGGTAGGATATTATTTATATAATGCGCTGAATCTAACAACGCAAATATCAAAAACTGTTAATGTTATGTCTTCCGCTCTTGAAGGATTTTCGAAATCAATACGCAATGTTATTGTTCATCAGGTGCCGCTTGAGTTTTCGCCTGAAGTCAAAAATATGGTTGAGGGTTTGGAGGTTCTCCAAAATTTTAATTCAATACAGGAGATAAATTATTCTGCATTTTTAGATTTTACAAAAAAATTGGCTTCATCTTTCCGAAAAGAAGCATTTAAGGAAGTTATTTCCGCAAAGACTTATAAGAAATCAACGATTTCTTTTTTAAGGGAAATACTAAACTTCTATGGAGTCAAAAATAATTTAAACGAATATTTATCGACACTGTCGGTTTACAAGCATCCGAGAATGGAGGATTTATATGAATTTGCACTGGTTTCCGAATGAATTTAAGGATTTGATTTCAATCGTTGCATCGCAAAAGCATTTGCCGGAATCAGCAATAGAGCGTGATTATTATATCGTTTTGCTTCTTAAAAATTTGGCAGACAGTGATTATGCCGAAAAGTGTGTTTTCAAGGGTGGAACATCGCTCAGCAAATGTTATCCCGGCTCAATAGAACGCTTTTCGGAAGATATAGATTTGACATATCTCGGTATGGATGAAAGCGATAAAGTTTGCGACAAAACCATAAAGAGAATAGAAAGTATTATGACCGTCCATGCCGAAACTGAAAAAATCAACGCCGAAAGGTCAAACCGCAGTAAAAGTATGTATGTTTGGTTTGGGGACAAAGAAAACCGAGTTAAACTTGAAATCGGAAGTAGCGTCCGCCCCGACCCGTATTCTAAGAAAATATTTAAAAGTTATATTCACGAATTTTTAGAACAGAACGGCGGAGAAGAGGATATACAAAAATATGGACTTTCCCCTGTTACCTTAAATGTGCTTAATATTGAACGCACATTCATCGACAAGATAATGTCGGTAAAACGCCATGCAATTTGCGGGAACATCGAAACAAAAGTACGGCACATTTACGATGTAACACGCCTTTTCAATCTCCCTGAAATCAGAGAGTTTTTGAATGATACGGATGAACTTAAACGCCTTATAAGGCTTACAAAAGGAACAGATTCATATTATCTTACCAAGCGTAATATAAGTAAAGAATATGACCCAACCGGACCGTATGATTTTGATGCTTGGAAATGTTATCTTGATGATAAAGTACGTTTTGAATATGAAAATCTTCACAAAGACCTTTTATATACTGACCAACAGCAAAAATTTGATGATGCAATAAATGTTTTTGAAAAAATTAATGATACATTGAAAAATATTGATGAATGAAAAATTGGAGTCGGACGGTTTAATGACCTACGGCTCCGGTTTTTTATTTAAAGATTTTTTTGAAAGCAGAATAATGTATGTAATTTTATAAAAATAATGGAAAAATGTGTCGAAATATGATACAATATCTTTAATGTAATAGGAGATGAAAATATGTTTTTCTTTTATAATGATGACAATAACAACAATAATAGCAATA
>JAKSQL010000089.1 GCA_024404125.1 Clostridia bacterium | reverse complement strand
AAAGAAAAATTATTTTGATGACATAAACGGTGACGGTCAGGTTAAAATACAAATCAGCAACTGTTCTTATAACGGTGAAAATCAACGCTCCGAATATTATATGACATCAAATCAAAAATTTCAGGCAATGCTGGCGGCGGAGGAAAGCGCCGTAGTGTTTATTTTAAACGAGGGCACGAAAGAGCGGCTTAACGAAATGAACAGTTCTCTTTTTGATAAGGAAAGTGTGGTGCTCGGCGAAGACTTTTACGGTAAAGTCGATAAAACACAAGGTTTTAAACTCCCCGAAAACCTTTTGCTTTGCATAAAAAACGTTCCGAAATTCAACCGTAAAAAAGATAAGGATTTAAATGAATATTATAAGCAAGCAAAGAAAATACTTAACGGAGTAAGGAAATCGTTGATAAAATCACAGAGGGGCTTAAAAGCACCGGCGGATACTGTCCCTGCAGAACAAAGCGCACACCCGAATATAAATGTATGTGTGAAGAGTTTAAAAAGCAGATAGCCGACCCAGATTTTGAGGGTTATTGCCACTGTATGCTCTATTACAAAGAAAAATAAGGAGAATAATATGGAAACCGAATTAAACATTGAAAACTTTGAAAGCGAAGTATTAAACAGCGATATTCCCGTACTTGTGGACTTTTGGGCAGACTGGTGCGGACCGTGTATGATGTTATCCCCTATTATAGAGGAGATTTCAGAAACCAACGATAACGTAAAAGTATGCAAGGTAAATGTTGACGAACAACCCGTTTTAACTGCACAGTTTTCGGTTGAAAGCATACCAACCCTTTTGATATTCAAAAACGGTGAATTAACCGATACACTTATCGGCTACCGCTCAAAAGAGGATATTGAAAAGCATCTTTGATATAAAAAACGGAATGCCACAAACGACATTCCCTACATAAAACAAAAAGCCGTCTTAAAGACGGCTTTTATTTTGTAATTAAATCTTTTACTTGCATTCAATTAAATTATCTACTGTTATTTACTCGATAATCTCTCTGCCATATTGATAAGTGCCGATAAATCGTCATAAGATAATTTCTTTGCCAAATCATATAAGTGTTTGATTTGTTCGGTATTCTTTAAATCTTCATCAAAAAACTCTTTCGGCGTAATACCGAAATAATCACAAATATACAAAAATTCGGACATTGACGGTAATGCTTTACCTGAAGTAATACTTCTTATATAACTATTACTGTGTCCTAAATCAAGACTCATGCGGTATTCTGATACATTTTTCTTTAATCTTAGTTCGGTTATTCTATCAGCAATGTATTTCTCTTTCACGATTTATTCACCTCGTTATATTATTCTACAATAATTCAATCGTTAATTAGCGAAATACAATTTTCAATTTTGCTTTATTATAATTGATTTTCAACGATATAATCGCTATAATGATGGTATAGTGTAGCGATTGGAGAGTTGAAAATGGAACATTCAGTATGTTTTATAGGTCATAGAAAAATAAACGTCACACAAAAGCTTAAAGAGAATGTACGGGCGGTAATATTACAATTTATAAAAGACGGAAATATAAACTTTATTTTCGGCAGTCATTCGGAGTTTAACTCGCTTTGTTACGAAACGGTAAGTAAATTAAAAAAAGTTTATCCGAATATAAATCGGATAAACTTCAGAGCAAATTACGAAAATGCAGACGAATATACTATGCAGTTTTTAACTGTCGGGTATGAAAAAAGTATATCCCCTGCGGGAATAAGCAAATCGGGAAAATGCGCATATATAAAGCGGAACACCGCTATGATAGACCAAAGTGACATTTGTGTATTTTATTACGATGAAACCTATTCCCCCGAAAACCGAAAAAGCGGTACTAAAATTGCATACAATTATGCGATAAGCAAGAATAAAAAAATAATAAATATAAATACATAAGGAGTAAAAATATTACTTTATAAAGAACGGCTATTGGGTTTTATCCTTTTAGCCGTTTTCTTATTCTGCCTGCATAATACTTCGGAAATCATCGCCCGAAATTTTTTCTTTCTCGAAAAGTTCTTTTGCAACAACGTGCAGTTTGCCCATATTCTTTTCGAGTATTTCGAGTGCTTTCTTGTACTGTGACATAACTACCGCTTCGATTTCTTCGTCTATTACAGCAGCGGTTTTCTCCGAGTAGTTAGGTGTAGAGGAGAAATCTCTGCCCAAAAACACCTCATTATTATCGTTGCCGTAGGTTACAAGGCCTAACTTATCGCTCATACCGAACTTGGTTACCATCTTTCTTGCAAGGTCGGTTGCGCGGTCGATATCGTTGGAAGCACCGGTACAAACGTCATCTTGTGTGAGTTGCTCAGCCGCTCTGCCGCCTAAAAGCGAACATATTTGTTCAAGCATACTGTTTCTTGAAACGTGACCTTTTTCCTCCTCGGGCAGATACATTGTATAGCCCGCCGCCATACCGCGCTGAATGATGGATATCTGATGAACGGGGTCTTGTGTAGGCAGGAAATATGAAACAACCGCGTGACCCGCCTCGTGATAAGAAGTTACAAGTTTATCTTTATCCTTAACAACGTGCGATTTCTTTTCCGTACCCATAACAACCTTAATGGTAGCTTCCTCAATTTCCTCTTGTGTTACCGCCTTTTTGCCGTGACGTACAGCAAGAAGTGCCGCCTCGTTAAGCAGGTTTTCAAGGTCTGCTCCCGTAAAGCCGGAGGTTGATTTTGCAATGGTTGCAAGGTTAACATCGGGGCCTAACGGCTTACCGCGTGAGTGTACTTTTAAGATTTCCTCTCTGCCCTTAACATCGGGATAGTTAACCGTTATCTGACGGTCAAATCTGCCCGGACGCAAAAGTGCGCGGTCAAGTATATCGGGGCGGTTGGTAGCCGCCATAACTATTACACCTTCGTTTGCACCGAAACCGTCCATCTCAACCAGCAACTGGTTTAAGGTCTGCTCACGTTCATCATGACCGCCGCCGAGTCCTGCGCCGCGTTGACGGCCTACGGCATCAATTTCGTCTATAAATATTATCGCGGGGGCATTCTTCTTTGCCTCACCGAACAAATCTCTTACACGGGAAGCGCCCACACCTACGAACATTTCAACGAAGTCAGAGCCGGATATTGAGAAAAACGGAACATTTGCTTCCCCCGCAACCGCGCGGGCAAGCAAAGTTTTACCTGTTCCCGGAGGGCCTACAAGCAAAACACCTTTAGGTATACGCGCGCCGAGTTCGTTAAACTTTTTCGGGTCTTTAAGGAAATCGACTATCTCCGCCATTTCCTCTTTTTCCTCATCGGCACCCGCAACATCGGCAAAAGTGGTTTTCTTCTTGCCGTCCGCCTTTTTTATCTTGGCTTTGCCGAATCCCATAGTTTTATCGGCGCCCATATTGGTGTTCATTCTCTTTATCATAAAGATATAGAAGAACACTATTACGCCTACAAGTATAAGGGTCGGAAGCATTCCCACAAGCCAAGATGCTTCGCCGCCCGACTTGTAGTTGTATTTGATTTTTTCGTCCGACGTTTTCGCCTCGTTGTTTATCTTCTTAACGGTATCCTTGATATGGTTATAGAAAAGCGAAGCATCTGCTACGGTATAGTGGTAACTCTTGGCATTTATACCGTCAGAACGGAGTTTATAGGTAAGTTCACCGCTATATAAATTAAGTTCAAATTCCGAAACCTTATTATCCTCGATAAGTTGTACGATTTCGTAGTATTTTTTGTTTACGTTATTACTTGAAAGTCTGCTGACCGTAAAAAACGCACCTATGAATATTACGGCTATCAAGGCAATCAAAATTATGTTTTTGGTATTCTTCTTCAAAAGTGATATTCTCCTTTAAATTATTTATTTTCATAAACCTTAGGTGACAAAACGCCTACAAAAGGTAAATTTCTGTATTTTTCATCGTAATCAAGACCGTAGCCGATTACAAATTCATCGGGAATGACCTTACCTACGTAATCAGCGGTAATGTCCGCTTTTCTGTTTTGGGGCTTATCAAGCAATGCGCATACTTTTATGCTTGCGGCGTGCCTATCTTTCAAAACGTTTTTAAGATACTTTAACGTAATGCCGGAATCGAGTATATCCTCAACGAGTACTATATCCATACCGTCGGGATTTATATCAAGGTCTTTCTTGAATTTTACAACACCTGTGGTTTTAGTACCGCTGTACGAAGAAACCGCCATAAAGTCAATAATGCAGTCGCAGGTGATTTCGCGCAGTAAGTCGGACATAAACACAACGGCGCCTTTAAGAACACTTACAAGCAAAAGTTTTTTGCCCTCATAGTCTTTTGAAATCTGCTCACCGAGTTTTTTGCATATTTGCTTTAATTCTTCCTCGGATACAAGTACCTTTGAAACGTCGTCCATAATTGCCATAGTTATCATTCCCCTAATTTATTGATTTTCGTATTGATTTTTAATATTTTATTACTGTTTTTTGTGACTGCCGCTCTTTCGCTTACGCCGATTTTGTAAATCCATATAACGCCCTCGCCGTCACTTATAACGGGCCATATATCGCGCAGTTTTAAATCCACACCTTAGTCGGTGTAAAGCTTTTTGAGTGTTTTGGTGCAGTTACGGTTTTTAAGACGTATACTGTCCCCCGTTTTTCTTGTTCTTATTTCCAAATCGCCTACTATTTTATCACAGTCGATTGCATTTTTTAATAACAAATTATTAATTTTTTTATCTGTTATTAAATTTTTGCTGTCACAATCACTCAAACTAACCTTAAAATCTGCAATTTCAGGCTCTCCATTGCTGAGAACATAAAGTACACCGTGCTTATTGACTGCCGAGAAAT
>JAKSQL010000088.1 GCA_024404125.1 Clostridia bacterium | reverse complement strand
TCCACCGAAAGTTTATGGAGCTTATCTGACGGACGGTTTATCTTTGCAAGATGTTCTCTTACCATAAGCCCGTAAACTGCGTCACCCACAAAGGAGAGCACCGAGGCATTTAAGTTATTTACGTTTTCCATAGCACAATTTAAGGCACATAGTCAAACTCAACGTCATAAACGCTTACGGTGTCACCCTCTTTGACACCGTGTTCTTTGAGCGCGTCTATTATTCCGCTTTGCCTTAATACCCTTTCAAAATATTGCAGACTTTCATAGTCATCGGGGTCTACCGTATTCATAACCTCAAGCAACCACGGTGCATCTTCAACAAAATAAACACCGTCACACGCTCTTATATTAAATGTGCGCTTTTTCTTTACGGTAAAGTCTTCGTGGGGCTTTGGCTCCGGCTCATACTGTTTTATTGCCGGCAGTTTTTTAAGTTCTGCCGCTACAAAGTTTATAAGGTCATTAGTACCCTCGGCTATTGCCGCCATAACGGGAAAAAACTTATAGCCGTTATCCTCAAAATACTTTTTAAGTTCAGCTACATTGCTATCGTCCGTAAGGTCACACTTGTTACCTACTATTATCTGCGGACGGTCTTTAAGTTCACTGCTGAAAACGGCAAGTTCCTTATTTATCTTATTAAAATCTTCTATCGGGTCTCTGCCCTCGCTGCCCGAAACGTCTATAACGTGCAAAAGCATTCTGCAACGTTCTACGTGGCGCAAAAATTCGTGGCCTAAACCAACGCCTTCACCTGCGCCCTCGATAAGACCGGGTATATCTGCCATAACGAACGAACTGCCTTCACCCATTCTTACCACACCTAAAACGGGAGTAAGGGTGGTAAAGTGGTAGTTGGCAATTTTCGGTTTTGCCTCGCTTACTACCGAAATGAGCGTTGATTTACCCACATTCGGAAAACCTATAAGACCAACGTCTGCAAGGAGTTTAAGTTCAAGCGTTACATCAAGTTCTTCGCCGGGGTTGCCGCTTTTTGCAAATCTCGGCACCTGACGGGTAGAAGTTGCAAAATGTGTGTTGCCCCAACCGCCGTTACCGCCTTTTGCGATAACTACTTCTTCGTCACCCGAAATATCGGCTATAATTCTGCCTGTTTCGGTCTCCTTAACAAGGGTGCCCCTCGGCACACTTATTATAAGCGGCGGTGCTTTTTTACCCGAACTCCTTGTTGCTTTGCCGTCCTCACCGTTTTTTGCGGCGTACTTTCTTTTGTATCTGAAATCGGCAAGGGTGGAAAGGTTATCATCGGCTTTAAAGATTATATCGCCGCCTCTGCCGCCGTCCCCGCCGTCAGGTCCACCGGCAGCCACGTATTTTTCACGGTGGAATGATACCGCACCGTTGCCGCCGTTCCCCGCTTTAAGATGAATATTAGCAATATCTACAAACATTTCTACAACCTCAAAAAAAATCGGGCGATTACCGAAAAGTTAATCGCCCGTAAACCGTTTTTCTTACTGCTCTGCGTAGATGCTGACCTGCTTGCGGCCTTTACCTACACGTTCAAACTTAACCTTACCGTCAATCAAAGCAAATAAGGTATCGTCTGACCCGCGGCCAACGTTGTTGCCGGCGTGAATGTGAGTTCCTCTCTGACGAACAAGTATATTGCCCGCGAGTACGAACTGACCGTCTCCGCGTTTAACACCTAAACGCTTTGCCTCACTGTCTCTGCCGTTCTTGGTAGAGCCCATACCTTTTTTATGAGCGAAAAGTTGAATGTTTATCTTAAGCATTATGCTTTACACCTCCGTAATTACTTCTACTCTGTTAGCATACTGTTTGGCAAGCTCCGATATATGAAGTTTAAGGCCTTTAAGCACCGCATCGCTCATATCGCTTGTTGTGCTTAAAATGAATTTCATATATCCGTCACTTATCTTTGTTGATGCATTTATACCTATTATTTCGGTTACCGTATTGGCAGCCATATAACAGGCGGAAGATATTGCGGCGCATACCGTTTTACCCTCATCGTCATCATTATCCGAAGTGCTGTGACCGCTTAACTCAAAGCCGATAACGGCTTTATCTTTAAAAAGAAATCTTACCGTGGTCATAATTAACCGCTTTCGTTGATTTGTACCTTAGTGTACGGCTGTCTGTGACCCATACGGCGTGAACTGCTCTTTTTGGGTTTGTAAGTGAAGACGGTTATCTTCTTGCCCTTACCGTTTTTAAGAACGGTACCCTTTACAAAAGCATCTTTAACGTAAGGTTTGCCTACCTTAAGGGTTTTGTTGCTTACGGCTACAACCTTATCAAAGGTTATCTCCTCGTCAACCTCGGCGTTAAGCTTTTCAACGTATATAACGTCACCGTTCTGAACACGGTACTGCTTTCCGCCCGTTTCAATAATTGCGTACATTTTTTACACCTACCTGATATATAACAGTCTCGCTACGGGGGGCGTGCAATTATATGCAACTTTAACAAGCCCACAATATGCGGCTTGACTATTTTATCACCGAGACGGTGCTTTGTCAAGTTTTTTCTTGCAAAAATTTTTTATGCTTTATATAATATATGTGTAAAGGACGTGATATTTATGAATATAGCAGTTATTACGGGTGCTTCTTCGGGACTCGGTGCCGAATACGCAAAACAGGTTTTATCGCTTTATCCCGAGATTGAAGAAATTTTTGTTATTGCAAGACGGGAAGAGCGGCTTTGCGAACTGAAAGCAAAACTCGGCAATAAAATAAGACCCGTTCCGATGGATATTACCGATACTGAAAAAATATCCGAATACAAAAAATTACTTTCGGAGAGTAATGCTCGGGTAAAACTGCTTATAAACAACGCAGGTTTCGGCAAACTCGGGGATTTCGACACCTTAAGTACAACCGATAACGCATCAATGGTACGGCTTAACTGTGAGGCACTTACGGTTATGGCCTCGGTAACTCTTCCGTTTATGCCCGATGGCAGTGAAATAATAAACACTTGTTCAATTGCCTCTTTTGCGCCTAACGTGCGCATGGCGGTATATTCCTCCACGAAGGCGTACGTTATGAGTTTATCAAGGGCTCTGCGCACCGAACTTAAAAAGAGAAACATAAACGTATTGGCGGTCTGTCCCGGCCCTATGGATACCGAGTTTTTACCGGTGGCAAATATTTCAAAAGGCGTATCAAAATCATTTGATATTCTCCCGAGGGTTAATGTATCGCAAATAGCCAAAAAATCGCTTGTTGCATCTAAAAGCGGCAAAGGGGTTTATACCAACCGTTTTATTTACAAACTTTACAGGGTGGTTGCAAAGATTTTGCCCCATTCTCTCGTTATGAAATTCTGCAAAACTTAAAAACGCGCAAATTATGAACAAAATGTGAACAAACTTTCAAATTCTTTGGACTACGGGCACTTATTTGTTAACGATTTGTTAATTTCGCTTTACTTATATGCAAATGTGTGTTATTATATATGTGTACGGCTTTCCAAAAAAATTTATCTTTGGAAAGTAAGCCGTAAGGAAATTCAGAAAGGAACTGTAAAAAATGAAAAAACTTGTAAGCATTATTTTGGCGGCACTTATGTTGATGTCTGTTTTCTCAACCGTTGCATTTGCGGACGGACCCGTTTATGTTGCGGAAGTTAACAGCAACAAGTATGAGACGTTGGAAGAAGCAATCGCAGCAGCAACCACCGGAGACACTGTGACCGTTCTTAGCGACATTGTTGTTGACAAAGACGTTCAGATCGGCAAAAAGCTCACACTTGATTTAAACGGTAAAGTTATTTCTGCATCTTCCTCATTTAAGGTAGAAGCAACCGGAAAAAATAACGGCGGTATTATAGGTGTTTTACACGGTGCTGATGTAACCATTATGGACAGCAGTGTTCCGAGCACCGGCAAAATCTCGTCTAACGGCAATTGCTACGCTGCAGTAGCGATAGCTCCTGCAGGTGATACGGCAGATTCAACCACCGCAAAACTTACTGTTAAGAGCGGTACTATATCAGGCGATTACTACGGCGTCGTAGGTAACGGCAGCGAACATCGCGGCAATACCGAAATAGTAGTTGCCGGCGGCAGAATCGAAGGCACACACTTTGAAGATAACTTAGGTATATTCAATCCGCAGGAAAACGGTAAGGTAACCGTAAAAGGCGGCGTTGTTATTGGCTATTCAAGCGGTATTGAAATGCGTTCGGGCGCACTTTTAGTTGAAGGCGGCAGAATTGAAGCAACCGCTGCAACCTACAGTGAAACAAAAAATAACAGCGGTTCAACAATTGTAGGTGCTGCAATAGCAGTTTCACAACACGGTACAAACTATCCGCTCAGCGCTACAATAACCGGCGGTACAATCGTAGGTAAGAAAGCACTTACCGAAGTTGATTTAATGGATGATAACTCCTCTAATATTTCTATGTCAGTAGACGGTGGCGCGTTTGACGGTGAAATTTATTCAGAAAACATCGCAGGTTACATAAAGAGCGGTGAATTCACTGCCGAGCCCACCGGCGCTTATGTAGACTCGGATTCACAACTTCAGTCTGACGGTCACGGCGGATTTGTTGTTGTTGACCCCACCGCAATATGCAAATACGAGCAGGCGGTATCCATACCCGTAAGCGGCAAGAAATATTCTCTTAAACTCGGTGGCGAGTATAAAGGCAAATTCATATTCGATAACACCGATTCCGGTTGGATTATAGAGAATGAAGACGGTATGTATCTCGGTATGTCTGAGGGCAAACTTGTAATCCGTGCACTCCCTTACTATTGGAACTACAAGAACGGTATGTTCTCTACAGGTGTTGAGTCTACCGTAACTACCGACGGATTCTGGTTCTTATTCTTCTACATTCCGGGCAGAACAAAAACCGTTACAACAACCTA
>JAKSQL010000087.1 GCA_024404125.1 Clostridia bacterium | reverse complement strand
AGGGTTTCGGCATTATCTATTAAAAGGGACAGCTCTTCGCTAAGCGCTCCCTGTTCGTCTATTGCCGCTTTTATCTTTTCACGGGTTTCCTCCATATTTCTTAAATACGTAAGCCGCTCGGATAAAAGTCGCACTGTTTGGTCATCAAGACTGCCGGTTGCTTCTTTTCTGTAACGGGATATAAACGGCACCGTATTGCCTTCATCAAGCAGTTTTACGGTGTTTTCAACCTGAAAAGGTTTTAAATTAAGTTCTGATATAAGTTTCTCTGTTACGGTCATTTTTCTGCACCTCGTCAAAGAGTATACCATAAAAGTATACAAATAGTAAATAATAATTATATATTTATTGATTTTTCAGGTAAAAAAAGGTATAATTTAAAATGATTTATTATGTAACTTTCGGAGGATAAGATGTTAGAACTTAAAGAGGTTTGTTTTTCCGTTGATACAGAGAACGGTAAAAAAGACATTTTAAGCGGAATATCACTTAAAATAGAGGACGGATTTGTAGCCATTACCGGTCCTAACGGCGGCGGCAAATCAACCCTTGCAAAAATAACAGCGGGTATAATAAAGCCCACTTCCGGTAAGATTTTTCTTGACGGTGAGGATATAACCTACCTATCGGTTACCGAGCGTGCAAGGAAAGGAATAAGTTTTGCTTTTCAACAGCCGGTAAGGTTTAAGGGAATTACCGTAAACGATATAATAAGACTTTCCGCCGGCAAAGAAATTACCGTAGGTGAAGCGTGTGACTATCTTTCAAAGGTGGGCCTTTGCGCGAGGGATTATATAGACCGTGAGGTTAACGCCTCACTTTCAGGCGGCGAACTTAAACGCATAGAAATAGCAAGTGTATTAGCCCGCGGCACAAAACTTTCTTTGTTTGACGAGCCGGAGGCAGGCATCGACCTTTGGAGTTTCAACAACCTTATAAACGTATTTGAAAATATGCAGGAAACCTTAGGTGGCTCTATAATCATAATATCCCACCAAGAGAGAATACTGAATATCGCAAACAAGGTTGCCGTAATTTCGGGCGGAAAACTTTTGGCATACGGTGCAAAATCGGATATACTGCCCGAACTTTTAGGGGCTACCAATGCATCTTGCAGTGTACTCGAAAATGCTGTAAAGGGGGATAAACGGTGAACAGTACCGAAAAAGAACTTTTAAAAATCATCGCCGATATGGAAGATATCCCCGCAGGCGCTTATAACATACGTTCAAACGGTGCGCTTGAGAGCAGAAATTCCACCGAGAAGGTTGAAATAAAGGATAAGACCGATAAGTCGGGCAGTGATATTACCGTACGCGCAAACACCAAAGGGGAAACGGTGCATATTCCCGTAATAATTGACAAGGGCGGATTTACCGACCTTGTGTACAACGACTTTATCATAGGCGATAATGCGGACGTTACAATTATGGCGGGTTGCGGAATACACAACTGTTCGGACAAGCAGTCGGGGCACGACGGTATTCACACCTTCTTTATCGGCAAGAATGCCCGCGTAAAATATATCGAGCGGCATTACGGTGACGGAGATAAAAGCGGTAAGCGCGTTATGAACCCCACAACCGTAATAAACATCGGTGAAAACGGATATATGGAAATGGAAACCGCTCAGATAAAGGGTATTGACGATACTACCCGTATCACCCGCGCTTCTATAGAAAAAGGCGGAACACTTGTAATTCACGAGAAGATTATGACAAATAACACTCAGCACGCCGCAACCGATTTTTCGGTTGACTTAAACGGTGAAAATTCGAGTGCAAACGTAGTTTCCCGTTCGGTCGCGTGTGACAGTTCAACGCAGACTTTCAAATCAAACATAAACGGCAATAATCTCTGTTCGGGTCATACCGAATGCGATGCGATTATTATGGATAATGCGAAGGTTAGTGCAATACCCGAGATAAACGCAAATCATATTGATGCGTCTTTAATTCACGAGGCGGCAATAGGAAAAATTGCCGGAGAACAACTGATAAAACTTATGACATTGGGGCTTGACGAAAAGCAGGCCGAAGAAGAAATAATAAACGGGTTTTTAAAATGATGAAAAACACAAAATTATTCAAAAGATTTTTACCCTACTACAAGAAGTACACGGGAATACTCATAATTGATTTGTTCGCCGCGGCACTTACTACCGTTTGCGAACTTGTGCTTCCGATGATAGTAAGGGAAATAACCGACAGGGCAACTTCGAGTACGGTAACGCTTACTGTGTCTTTTGTAGTAAAGGTCGGCGTGTTTTATTTAGTGCTCAGGATAATTGACACCCTTGCAAACTATTATATGGCGACAATAGGTCACGTTATGGGAACCAAAATGGAAACCGATATGCGCAGAGATATGTTTTCTCACCTGCAAAAACTTTCATTTTCTTTTTATGACGAAACCAAGATAGGCAGTATAATGTCAAGAATAACGAGCGACCTTTTTGACGTTACCGAGTTTGCGCATCACTGCCCCGAAGAAATTTTTATTGCCTTTATTAAAATAGCGGCGGCGTTTGTAATACTCTGCACCGTAAATATACCGCTTACACTCATAGTGTTTGCCATGGTGCCTCCAATGGTAGCGGTGCTTATGCACTTCAACAGTAAAATGAAAGAGGGATTCCGTCTCTCAAGAAAAACTGTTGCCGAACTTAATTCGAGCGTGGAGGACAGTTTGCTCGGCATACGGGTGGTAAAGTCTTTCGCGAACGAGAGTATAGAAGAAGAAAAATTTGCCAAGGGCAATATGGGATTTCTCGATATAAAAACCAAAGTATACAAATATATGGGCACGTTCCATTCCTGCACCCGTTTCTTTGACGGGCTAATGTATATTACCGTAGTAGTTGCAGGTGCGATATTCATAATAAACGGCAAGATAAACGCGGCAGACCTTGTAGCATACCTTTTATTTGTAACCACTCTTTTAAGTTCGATAAGAAGAATAGTAGAGTTTGCGGAGCAGTTCCAAAGGGGTATGACGGGTATCGAGCGTTTTGCCGAGATTATGGATACAAATCCCGATATAAAGGATTCAAAAGGTGCAAAACCGCTTAAAAACGTTAAAGGCGAAATAGAGTTTAAAAACGTAACCTTTAAGTACAGTCCCGAAACACGCACCATACTTGATAATCTTTCCTTTAAGATAAACGTAGGTGAGAATGTGGCGCTTGTAGGGCCTTCGGGCGGCGGCAAAACCACAATTTGCTCACTTATACCGAGATTTTACGAGATAAATTCCGGCGAAATAACGGTAGACGGTAAAAATGTTAAAGACGTAACACTTCGCAGTTTAAGGGATAATATAGGCATAGTTCAGCAGGACGTTTATCTCTTTTCGGGCAGTGTAGCGGAAAATATTTCTTACGGCAGACCGGGTGCCGATTTTGACGACGTGGTAGAAGCCGCAAAACTCGCGGGCATTCACGAATTTATAATGACCTTGCCAAACGGGTATGATACATACGTAGGCGAGCGCGGGGTTAAACTTTCGGGCGGACAAAAGCAACGTATAAGTATTGCGAGAGTTTTCCTTAAAAATCCGCCGATACTTATTTTGGACGAAGCAACAAGTTCGCTTGATAACGAAAGCGAAAAATTAGTACAGGAGTCACTCGAAAAACTTTCAAAGGGCAGAACAACCCTTACTATTGCTCACCGTCTTACAACGGTAAGAAATGCGGATAATATAATAGTTTTAACGCGTGACGGCATAGCCGAAACCGGAACTCACGAAAGTCTTATGAAAAAAGGCGGAATATATTCCGATTTGTATTCGCTTTACATTTGATGTTGAATAATGTAGAAATTTATGGTAAAATCGTTACGTTAAGGGGGTTTGGTCCCGTTTGGAAGATAACAGGTTTATTTCCGCTTCGGTGGTAACTTATAATGACGGCGACACTGCGCAAAACGTATGCCGTGCAATAACCGAAAACACTAAAAGATATCCGTTTAAACTCTACGTTATCGATAATGCTTCTTTTGACGGTACGGCGGACAGTTTAAGCGGTATGGAACTTACTCTTATCAGAAATATCAAAAATATCGGTTTCGGGGCGGCACATAACGTATCGCTTGAACACGAACTCGGCAAATATCATTTTATAGTAAATCCCGATATAGAGTTCACATCGGATTTGCTTTCGGATATTACTGATTTTATGGAAGAAAATCCCGATATAGCACTTTGTATGCCAAACGTTTTAAATCCTGACGGTACGGTGCAGTATCTCCCTAAAGAAATCCCTACCTTTAAAAGAATTTTTTTAGGCAGATTTTCAGAATCTGTGAGGGATGAGTACACCCGTCGCGATATGCCGCTTGATACGGTTTCGGATATAAATTTTTGCAGTGGCTCGTTTATGTGCATTAAAACCGAGGTTTTTAAATCACTCGGCGGATTTGATAAAAAATACTTTATGTATCTTGAAGACGCAGACCTTACACTTAAAGCACAAAAATACGGAAGAACGGTAATAGCACCGCAATTTACAGTGGTTCATAAGTGGCAGAGAGAAAGCGCCAAAAAACTTAAATATCTGCTTATTCATACCGCATCCGCGATTAAATTTTTGTGGTTTTGGAGGGGAAAACGCAAATGAAAATAATGATAACCGGTTGCCACGGCCAACTCGGCAACGAATTGCAGTCGATACTTAAAAGCGGCAAAAGCGAAATAGGCGAAATAGATAAAGCACTTTTAAACTCAGAGATTTTGCCGGTCGATATAGATACGCTTGATATTACCGATACAAACCAAGTATCGGAATTTGTAAAGGCAAACAAGCCGGACGTTATTATAAACTGTGCGGCGATGACAAATGTTGACGGTTGCGAAAGCGATTACGCTACTGCGATTAAAGTAAATGCGATAGGGGTAAGGAA
>JAKSQL010000086.1 GCA_024404125.1 Clostridia bacterium | reverse complement strand
CTCAAAGTGCTTTAACGAAATCATATATTGCGGTAAAAGCGAACTCCCTATTTTTAATTTCAAAATGCTTTCAAGAGTACCAAGGTAGCGCATAGTTGATATCAAGGAACGCGGAATAATCATAGTTGAGGGGCTCCACGCCTTAAATCCGCTTATAACAAGTCTTGTACCCGAAAAAAATCTTTATAAAATTTATGTAGGTACTAATGACAGCGGTGAGACCGAGAACGGCGATAAACTGCTTGAAAGTTGGGATATACGTCTTATAAGAATAGTCTTAAGGGACGAAAAATTCAGAGGCAGCAATATAGGTGAAACACTCGAACTTTGGGATAACGTGATAGACGGCGAGAAGAAACATCTTTACCGATATAAGAAAACTGCGGATTATAAACTTACAACTCTGCACCCGTACGAGTTAGGTCTTTACAAAGAAAAGTTTTTAAAACTTGCAAAAAAGGTAAAGAAAACCGACCCGCACTTTGAACTTATCAAAAAGGTATGCGATGCACTTATTATGTTTGATACGGTAGAAGAAGATTTAGTACCGAGCGATTCATTACTGAGAGAATTTATAGGATAGGAGATATTATTATGGAATTTGTAGACAAGGCAATAAGCAAGGCAAAAGAGGTTATTGACGTTGCGAGTCAGAAAACGGGCGAAGTAGTGGCAACCGAAAAGCAGAGATTTGATATTGCCACCTTAAAGTCCAAAAGGGAAAAGGATTTTCTATCCCTCGGCAAACTTTGTTTTGAAATGGTAAAGGACAGCGAGGAACTTGATCCTCCCGTTAAAGCACTTATTGAGAGTATAAAGGAAAAGAGTGCCGAAATTGACGCACTCAATGAAGAAATTTTAAAAATAAAAAATAAAACCGTATGCTTAAACTGCGGCGCTTCGGTAGAAAAGGGCTCGGCTTACTGCAATAAGTGCGGCTTTAAAATGTAGAGGTAAATAATGAAGTTTAAAAAGATAGGAATAGTTGTTGCCGATAGTGAAGAGTATTATCCTCTTAAGTCGGCGACGGAAAAATACGGTGCAAAGGAATACAAAAATTTCCTTTCAAGAGAAGGTATTACCTTTAAAATAGGCACTTGTGAAATAGTGGCGCTTTATTGCGGTGTAGGTAAAGTAAATGCGGCGGCAGGCGCTATGCACCTTGTAGACATCGGATGCGATGCAATACTTAACTACGGACTTTCAGGCGGTATTTCGGGTGTAAAGCGTGAGGAAATAATTTTTCCGCAAACTTTTGTTGAACACGATTTTGATATGACCGTTATCGGATATAAGCCCTGCGAAAAGCCGATGCAAAAGTACATATACGATGCCGATACTGAATTGCTCAATAAAGCAAAGCAGGTCGGCTTTGCCGTAAAAGGCACAGCGGTATCCGGTGATAAATTTATCTCTTGCGAAGCCGATCGGGAGTTTTTTGAAAAAACTTTCTGTGCATCTTCCTGCGATATGGAAACGGCGGCAATAGCGTATGTTTGCGATTTTGCGGGAGTGCCCTTTGCATGTTTACGCAAAATATCTGATGATGCAGGCGAGGATGCCGGCACCGATTACAGAGAAATTAACAACTTTTTCGGTGATCAACTTATTGACGTATTTCTGCGCTATCTTACGTATTTATGTGAGGATAAATAATGGACGTCAAAAAAAACAGTTTTGAATACGGCGCTTTGATACTGCTTTTCTCAACCGCACTTGTAAAAATTATCGGTGCAGTATTTAAAATACCGCTTTCAAATCTTTTGGGCGATTTGGGCTTTGGATATTTTTCTTCGGTATACGATTTGTTTTTGCCGATATATACCGTGGCAATGGCAGGTTTGCCCGTTGCACTTTCAAAAACAGTATCAACTTTTGTAAGCAAAGGTGACGGTGAAGGCGCTCTTAACTCATTTTATATTTCAAGACGTATTTTTGCGGTTATGGGCACAATTCTTACACTCTTTGCGCTTTTAATCGCTTATCCGCTTTGCGCTTTTACGGATAGTTCAATGCAAAGTTTTTACGGACTTTTGCTTATGGCACCGTCACTGCTCTTTTGTTGTCTTTTATCGGCTTACCGCGGGTATTTCGAGGGGCATTCCGATATGGTGCCTACTGCGGTATCGGATATAATTTTAGCCCTTTGCAAACTGCTGCTTGGGTATTCACTTGCCTTTGCGGTAATGCGCATTACAAAAAATATATCTTTTGCGGCTGCGGCGGCAATTTTCGGTATTACGCTCGGCACGTTGGCGGCTTTTTCATATTCCGCAATATCCTTTAAAAAGAAAAACAAAGGTGCAAAATCCGCTTTAAGCAAAACCAAGAATATTACGGTCGGCTCTGTGCTTACGGTAGCATTGCCGATAACAGTCGCATCGCTTTCAGGCAGTTTTACAACCCTTATAGACGCTGTAAGCGTTCGCTCGATAATCACTTCGGGATACGTTAGTTTGCCCTTTACTTCTTTAGATATAAGCACTGCGGCAAATGCTCTTTACGGCATACGCGGAAAAGCATACACACTTTTTAATTTAGTCCCCGCACTTTGCACGGTAATCGGTGTAAGTGCGGTGCCTGAAATCGCGGCACTCAAAGAAAAGAATTTAAAACCCGATATAAATATTTCTTTTAAATACGTTTGCGCGGTCGCATTTCCTGCGGGACTCGGGCTTTTTGCGCTCTCAGATAAAATAATGCCGCTTTTGTATAAAGAAAGCCAATTCGCTTTTATAGGACCTAAACTCCTTGCAATTTACGGCATAGCGGCTGTTTTTGCGGGAATATCTGTTTACCTTATTTGTATGTTGCAGGCATCTGGAAATCAAAAAGCCGCACTTGTAACCGTAATAATTTCCGCAATAATAAAGTTTATACTTAACGTGATTCTTATCGGTTACACAAATCTTAATATCTGCGGTGCGGCATATTCAACCCTTGCTTGCTATATCTTTACGGCAATGGTAAGTATGGTTTTGTTTATCAAATCAAGCGGCTTTGTACCCGACTTTTTAAACTGTATTTTTAAGCCGTTTGTATCCGCGGCGGTGGGTTGTACGGTGGCATATTTTGTCGCTAGAACAGGTGAAAGTAAACTTATTACGGTAGCGGCGATAGTGTCTGCGGCAGCAATTTTCTTTGTGCTTTTAAGTCTTTTTCACACTTTAAGCAGGGAAGAACTTCAAAATCTCAAAATATTTAATTTGCGTGACAGAGCAAAAAAGCAATAAAAGTGCAATATTTCATAGTTAAAATTTACAAATTTGCGCAGAATATTTGACAAATACATAAAAAATATCAAAAAGATATTGATTTTTTTCGCAATATATGGTAAAAGTATATATGTGGTTAAACAAGACTTTGTGGTTTTGTTTTAATCGAGATGTTCTAAAAATTATAGGAGGTTCATAAAATGAACAAGACAGAATTAGTAGCAGCAGTAGCTGAAAAAGCAGACCTTTCTAAAAAAGATGCTGAAAAAGCAGTAGGCGCATTTGTAGATTCAATCACAAAAGCTCTTAAAAAGGGCGACAAAGTTCAACTCGTTGGCTTCGGTACTTTTGAAGTACGTAAGCGTGCAGCAAGAAACGGCATCAATCCTCTTACCAAGAAGCCGATTAAGATTGCAGCTTCCAAGAATCCTGTATTCAAAGCAGGTAAGGCATTAAAGGATGCTATAAAGTAATTTTACTTTAGTTTAAGCCACTCGAAAGAGTGGCTTATTTTTTAAGAAGGTAGACTTATGCGACTTGATAAATTTTTAAAAGTTTCACGGATAATAAAGCGGCGCACCGTTGCAAACGATGCCTGCAGCGGCGGTAGGGTAAAAGTAAACGGCAAGACCGCGAAAGCGGGAACCGAAATAAAACTCGGGGACATAATAGAAATATCTTTCGGCACACGGCTTGTAAAGGTTGAGGTCTGTGACCTTACCGAGTCTATTCATAAGGACGATGCCGTAAACTTGTATAAAATAGTAGAATAATATTTTCACCACCTCTTAAATATATTTTTAAGGGGTGTTTTTTGTGGAAGATAATTACGTCAATCAAAATATAATAATTGAAAACCGGAAAAAGCTTTCGGTGTCGGGTGTAAAGGAAGTAGTAACATTTGACGATGAAACCGTCTTACTTATATCGGTGCTCGGCAAAATAACGGTAAAGGGCGAGGGACTTCATATCGAAAGTTATAACACTGAGTCGGGTGACCTTACGGTTTCGGGCACTTTTCACGCGGTGGTATATATGTCGGACGATAAAACCTCGGGCGGATTTATTTCCCGCTTTTTCAGATAGTTTATGTGGGAAATAAGTGTTAACGGGCAAGTGATAAGTTTTTTGCTTTCGCTTATCTTAGGGGCTATGTACTGCGCTCTTTACGATATTTTGCGCGCATTAAGAAAGCATGGACGTAATTCCTACTTTGCTGTATTCTTTGAGGATATAACGTTCTGGCTTATCGCGGCATTCGGCACCTTTATATTTTTGCTTTCACGAACAAGTGGGGAAATCAGAGGATACGTGATAGCAGGTCACTTAATAGGATTTGTAATATTCCGCTTTACCTTATCAAGATTTACCTTTAAAATCTTT
This sequence comes from Clostridia bacterium, assembly GCA_024404125.1. Lineage (GTDB taxonomy): Bacteria > Bacillota > Clostridia > Oscillospirales > Acutalibacteraceae > UBA737. The sequence continues at coordinate 323 of JAKSQL010000086.1, read as the reverse complement.
TGCGCGGTTTTCAAATTTTTAAAGAAGATAAAGCACATTTTATCGCTTGTTTTCAATAAGTTGGCGGATGTATGCGAGAACTTTTCAAACCGCGTTTTTGAAGGTATTAAAAAAATTTTTAAAATTATACCGAAAAAAATAAAAAAAACTTGAAAATTATCCATACTTTGGTGTATACTGACTGTAAGTTATATTTTGGAGTGTTATACAGTGAAAAGCATAACGGTACGGCTTATAGTAATTTTCATATCCGGCTATATGATTTTCAATCTTGCTTCTTTGTGGAAAGACTTTCATACGCAAAATAAAGAGTATGAAAAACT
>JAKSQL010000085.1 GCA_024404125.1 Clostridia bacterium | reverse complement strand
CTTCGTGTGAAAGGTTGGTCCATTCTGCGCAGGGAGCAGATGTTACACAACCGAGAGAAACCTGCATGCCTTTTTCAAGGAGTGCGGAATAGTTGGTTGCAACCTTTGTAGCATCGTGCATATCGTCCATAGCTTCAAGTTTGAACTTAACGCCGTTAAGACCGCCTGCTTCGTTGATTTCGTCAACTGCAAGCTGTGCACCGTTTTTAACACCGGTACCGTAAATAGCCGCAGGTCCGGTAAGCGGACCGGATACGCCTATAACATACTCTTTGTTATCAGCTGTATATCCCTTTTTGGCAGAGTTTCCGCAGCCTGCCAAGCTGCCGCACACCATGGCAAGAGCCATAAGTAAGCATAAGATTTTTACTGTTTTTTTCATTTTGATTACCTCTTTCTTTGAAAGAAATTTATTTTTATCAGCAAATACCCATTGTACGTTATAAACTCGAACAAAGGGATAATTGTATGTAGTAATATCGCCAACAGATACTCACCGTAAAAAACAAAAAAGACTTTGCTTTTTTTTAAAAGCAAAGTCGCATTCTTAAAATTTAAATACTTTTAATTAAGAACTGTGATTTGCTTTTCGTATCTGTAATTGTAAATATGTTTAGAAGGACATAAATTATTCGTATAATAAGAATGGACACTGCGTTAATGGCAGTGTCCACAATAGCGCTATTGAAAGCATAAGAAGACGCAGGTGCAAATGTTGCATCTGTTGAATTAAAGTTTGAATTGTTAAAGCAATTAACAAACATAATCAATGTCTCCTTAAAAATTATGCTAAAATAATAACACCAATATTTATAATTGTCAAGAAAAAAAGGTGATATTTTGTAAATTTTGACGAAATACTTAAAAATATTTCCCTTGGCACTATGCTTTTTGTGTAATTTATCGCAATAAAGCGTTAAAATGATAAAGCGCTGCTAATTAAGCAGCGCTCTGTCGTTAACAAATTCGGAACCGCTTGACTTGGAAAATGCGGCCAAAAGGTCTTCAACAGTAAGTTTTTTCTTTTCTTCGCCTTTAACGTCAAATATAATTTTTCCGTTATTCATCATAATAAGACGGTTACCGTGAGTAATGGCATCTTTCATATTATGCGTTACCATAAGCGCAGTAAGATGTTCTTCCGCAATAAACTTATCAGAAAGTTCAAGTACACGCGCCGCAGTTTTGGGGTCAAGGGCTGCGGTATGTTCGTCAAGTAGCAACAGTTTCGGCTTGTTCATAACCGCCATAAGCAAGGTAAGTGCTTGACGTTGACCGCCGGAAAGCATACCAACTTTAGTTGAAAGACGGTTTTCAAGTCCCAAATCAAGTTCTGAAAGCAGGGATTTGAAATACTCTCTTTCTTTATGATTGATAGCCCATTTTAAAGTTCTTGACTTACCTCTGCGATTCGCAAGAGCCATATTTTCCTCAATCCACATATCGGCAGAGGTGCCGAGCATCGGGTCTTGGAATACACGGCCTAAATATTTTGCACGCTTATGTTCAGGAAGTTTTGTAACGTCAACCCCGTCAATCAGAATATTACCGTCATCAATAGGGAAGACACCCGCTATCATATTAAGCATTGTGGATTTACCTGCGCCGTTTCCGCCGATTACGGTAACAAAATCACCGTCTTCAAGGGTCAAGTTTATTCCGTTTAACGCTTTTTTCTCATTTACGGTGCCTTTGTTAAATGTTTTGTGTACATTTTTAAGTTCTAACATTATCAAGACACCTCCGTCTTTGTTGGCTTATAGCGCTTTTGAGATATAAGGTTTTTCCAATACGGAACACCGAGGAAAAGCGCAACTACTATTGCAGAGAAAAGTTTAAGGTCATTTGCATTAAGGCCCAAACGCAATACGAACGTAAGTACTATATAATATATTATACCACCTAAAATTGCGCCAAACAGTCTAAGAGCAAAATTCTTAAATATTTTTCCGAAAACAACCTCGCCGATAATTACCGCGGCAAGACCGATAACTATTGCACCTTTGCCCATATTTACATCGGAAAATCCCTGATATTGAGCAAGCAAACCGCCTGATAATGCAACAATACCGTTTGAAAGTATAAAACCTATTACTTTATTTGTATTGGTATTTATACCGTTTGCTCTTGCCATAGACTGATTACAACCCGTAGCTCTTATAGAGTGACCGAGTTCTGTACCGAAGAACCAATATAAAATCCCGATAATTGCCGCTGCAAATATGCAGGCGATTATAATTGATTTCGGAATGTTTCTTAAGGATACCAAAAGATTGTATTTCATAACCGAAAGCGGTTGATTTGCCTTGCCGCTCATTATACGGAGGTTAATCGAATAAAGGGCAAGTTGCGTAAGAATACCCGCAAGTATAGCGGGTATTCCGAATTTAGTATGCAATATTCCGGTTATAAAACCTGCGGCACAACCCGCAAGAAACGCAATAAGTAAACTTAAATATATATTTAATCCGTTTACGGTGCATACTACAAGTACTGCGCCACCCGTACCGAACGAACCGTCAACAGTAAGGTCGGCAAGGTCAAGTATTCTGAAGGTTATGTACACGCCGATTGCCATAATTCCCCAAATAACACCTTGGGCAACGGCTCCCGGCAAAGAGTTTAAGAATGAAAGCATTATATATTTTCCTTTGTGAGATTATTTAAGTTCGCTGAAAGTATCGGGAACTTTGATGTTTAATTTTTCGCAACGCTCTTTAGAGAATACTTTTTCAAATTTCTCAGGATTTTGAACAGCCATCTTTGTGATGTCTTTTCCGTCCTTCAAAATTTCAGCAGCCATAACTCCTGCCTGGTATCCTATATCGTAGTATTTGATAGAAAGTGTTGCTATGCCGCAACCTGAACATATACCGCCTTCACCGGCAAATATCGGAACACCGGCAGGGGAGGCAATGTTATCAATTATTTCTGCATTTGAAGCTGCGGTATTATCGGTAGGAATGTACAAAGCATCGCATTCGTCACAAGCGGTGGTAACTACGGTAGCAATATCGTTAGAATCCGCAAAAGTAAAATCTTTTACGGTGTAGCCGAGTGCTGTAAGTTCTTTGTTCATTTCTACTGCCTGATACTTTGAGTTTGCCTCTGCAGAACAGTAAACAATACCAACCTTTTTAACATCGGGCAAAATTTCCTTAAATGCAGCACTTTGGTCTTTTAAAGAAACAAGGTCAGAAGTACCTGTAACGTTAATTCCGGTTGTATCGGTAAAGTTATCAATATCAAGTGCGATACCAAAGTGTGAAACTGAAGTTCCTACAATCGGTATATCTGCCGTAGCAGCAGCCGCTGCTTGAAGTGCGGGTGTAGCGTTTGCCATAATCAAATCGGCACTATCAGCTACAAACTGATTAACTATTGTAGCGCAGGTAGCACTGTCACCGGCGGCATTCTGTAAATCAAACTCAACGTTATCTTTGCCGAGTTTATCAACAAGAGCTGCTTTAAAGCCCTCGGTAGCAGCATCGAGCGCCTCGTGCTGTGCAAGTTGGCAAATGCCTACTTTGAACTTTTTATCCTTAGAATTGCCATCCTTTTCGCCGCAACCGGCAAAAACTGCGCAACAAGCAAAGGAAAGTAAAACTGTAAGTGCAAGTGAAATGATTTTTTTCATAAGAAACACATCCTTAAAAAATAATTTAAGTGGATTATAGCACTTTAAAGCGATAAAGTCAAGAGAAATTTATAAAAAATTTAAAATTATTTTTTCAAGGGGAAATATATGTGGTATTTAATTTTAGATACTTATTAGTTAATTATAGGATAATCACCTACAATTATGTAAGTAGTAAAGCAATTCTGAAAATACCGTATAACAAAATGTCAAATATAAAAAATCTTTCAGATTTAGCGGAACTTACAAAAATGCACATCTTTTAATAATACGCGGCACCTACAATTATATGTCTGCAAAAAAATAAAACGCTGAGAAGGAGAGTTTATTTTTTTAATAACCGTAAAGAAAGGCAACTGTACATAAGTATATTAGTTGAAGTTAAAAAAACTTTGCAAATATTTTTATTGGTGATTATAATACTATTATATACAAATACTTTAAAAATACGCGCACTTTATAAAAAGAGCAAAGATAAATAAAACCGCATAATAGACCTAAAAAGCATACTTTTAAGAAATCATGGTGTTTACTGGATTTAAATGCTTCCCTTAATTATACAAAATATCCATTTTGTATAATTGGATTATTTTTCAGGTAGGGGTTCCCTTTACGTTGACCGTTGCTTTGAAAACACAATTATAATGTATAACAAAAATAAAAGCCGAAAAGTATTTTTACTTTACGGCTTTTATTTGTTTGCAAGCGGATGAAATTTTGTATAGGTTTGCAGATATTTACTTTTAATTAGTTGAGCATAAATTTGTGTAGACGATATATCCGAATGACCGAGCATTTCTTTTATATCTTTTAACTGTGCACCGTTTTCGAGCAAATGCGCCGCAAATGAGTGACGTAACGTGTGAGGCGTTATATCTTTATCAATGCCCGCCTTCCCCGCGTACTGTTTTATAATTTTCCAAAATCCCTGACGTGACATCGGCTTACCGTTCATATTAACGAAAAGCTTGTCCTCGTCCAATTCCTGTATCATTGCGGGCCTTGCATTTTCAAGATACAAAGATAAATGTTTTACTGCTGCCTGATAAATGGGAATTATACGCTCATGCTTATCGCTTGTTATATGTATGATGCCTATCTCGGTATTAACGTCCGACAAAGTAAGTTCAAGCAGTTCCGAAACCTTAATGCCCGTAGCGTACAGTACTTCGAGCATTGCTCTGTCACGAATACTTTTGTAATCGTTGCCGCTTGGCTGGGATAAAAGCAAAACAATTTCATTGGCATCAAGAATACCGGGTAATTCCCTTTTTGCCTTATGCATTTTAATTGCTACA
>JAKSQL010000084.1 GCA_024404125.1 Clostridia bacterium | reverse complement strand
AAAAGAAAAGGGGTTAAGTCCGCTTGCGGATTTAATCTATGCGCAAAGCGCCGACAGTCTGCCTCCCGAACAACTTGCAAAAGACTATATAAACGAGGAACTCGGCGTACTAAACGAAGAAGACGCGCTTTTGGGCGCAAACGATATAATTGCCGAAATTATATCGGACGATGCCGATATAAGAAAACGTATGCGTTTTGTTTGTATGGCGCACGGTAAACTTTGCGTTAAGGGTGCAAAAGAAGACCTTTCGGTATACGAAATGTATGCTGACTACACCGAAGCACTTTCAAAAATACCCAACCACCGCATACTTGCCGTAAACCGAGGAGAAAAAGAGGAGTTCTTAAAGGTTTCGGTTGACTTTGATGAAGAAAAAGCGATGTTCATCATATCAAAGAATCATATAAAAGAGGGGTCTGCTTGCACAGAGTTTGTAAGAGCGGCGGCTAAAGACGCGTACTCTCGCCTTATATTCCCCTCTATCGAACGTGAAATACGTTCACTCCTTACCGAAAAAGCAAGTAACGATGCTATTAAAGTATTTTCCACCAACTTAAAACAACTGCTTATGCAACCGCCCGTAAGAGACAGTGTAACCATAGGTCTTGACCCCGGCTACCGAACGGGTTGCAAGGTCGCAGTAGTAGACGGCACTGGCAAAGTGCTTGATACTGCGGTGATATATCCCGCACCGCCTCACAGTAAAATAGATGAAGCAAATAAAATAATCACAAATCTTGTAAAGAAACACAACGTCCGCACCTTTGCCATAGGCAACGGCGCCGCAAGTCACGAAACAGAAGTATTTGCGGCAGACCTTATTAAAACACTTGATACTAACCTTTCATATATGGTAGTAAGTGAGGCGGGAGCAAGTGTTTATTCCGCCTCCAAACTCGCGGCTTATGAATTTCCCGAATATGACGTAAGTTTAAGAAGTGCGGTATCTATTGCAAGGCGACTGCAAGACCCGCTTGCAGAACTTGTTAAAATAGACCCTAAGGCAATAGGGGTAGGTCAGTATCAGCACGATATGCCGCAAAACGAACTCACTTTGGCGCTTGACGGTGTAGTGGAGGACTGTGTAAACTCGGTAGGTGTAGACCTTAATACCGCCTCTGCCCAACTGCTTTCGCGTGTATCGGGGCTTGGCGAAAAGGTTGCCGAAAACATTGTTAAGTACCGTGAGGAAAACGGAGTTTTCCGTGACCGCGCAAATCTAAAAAAGGTTTCAAAATTAGGGCCTACGTATTGCAAACGGCAATAATCCGCTTGATAACACCGGTGTTCACCCCGAAAGTTACGGTGCGGCGGAAAAACTGATAAAGTTATGCGACTGCAAAAAAGAAGACATTAAGAACGGGGCTTTAACGGGGCTTTCGGGCAAAGTGGAAACCCTCGGCATTGATGCCACCGCCGAAAAATTAGGCATAGGCGTGCCCACTTTATGCGATATTGTAAAAGAACTCGAAAAGCCGGGCAGAGACCCGCGTGACGAATTACCCAAACCGCTTTTGCGACACGATGTAATGTCGCTTGAAGATTTAAAGAGCGGAATGGAACTTACAGGCACCGTAAGAAACGTTATAGATTTCGGTGCTTTTGTGGATATAGGTGTCCACGAAGACGGACTTGTTCACATATCTCAAATCTGCGACAGATTTATCAAACACCCGAGCGAAGTTTTAAAAGTCGGCGACCTTGTAAAAGTTTGGGTGCTTTCGGTAGACGTTAACAAAAAAAGAATTTCACTTACCATGAGAAAAGAGAACGTAAACAATGCAAAAGAATAATTTTAAAGGCACTCTTATTTTGCTTCTTACCTCGCTTATTTGGGGATTTGCCTTCGTAGCGCAAACCAAGGCATCTAAATCAATACCGCCTTTTGCTTTTAATGCGGTGCGCTCGTTTATCGGCGCGTTTTGCTTATTTTCTTATCTTTTTGTAAAACGGTGGGTTTCGGGCGAGAAAATACTTTCAAAAACGAAACAAATGCGAAAAGATACCGCCGTTGCGGCAATTCTTTGCGGTGTAATGCTTTGCATTGCGGCAAATCTGCAACAAGCCGGAATAACCGCATACCCTAAAAACGTTTCAGCTTCTGCAAGAGCAGGATTTATCACTGCGCTTTACGTAATAATCGTACCGATATTATCCCTTTTTTCAAAAAGAAAACCGCCGCTTATCATATTTTTTGCGGCGGCGGCTGCCGCAATAGGCGTATACCTGCTTTGTAACAACGGTAAAATGGGCGGACTTTATTTAGGCGATATACTTATGCTTTTATGCGCCCTTGCATTTTCTTTACATATACTTACGGTAGACCGCTTCGGCTATAAAACAGACGGTATAAAACTTTCGGCATACCAATTCCTTATATGCGGAACTCTCTCGGCTGTTATTTCTCTTATCTTTGAAAAAGGCGGACTTTCATTTTCCGCGATTATAAGTTCTTTTTGGGCCATTATGTATGTAGGCATACTTTCGAGCGGAGTTGCATACACCTTGCAGATAGTAGGTCAAAAATACGCCGAGCCGAGCATTGCTTCAATAGCAATGAGTTTTGAAAGCGTATTTGCGGCAATAGGCGGTATACTGTTCGGCGAAAAAATGCTTTCTTTAAAAGAGGCGGGCGGTTGTTTGCTTATGTTTATCGCGATTATAGCCGCGCAGTTACCCGATGTAGTAAAAGTAAAAAAGAGCAGGAGTTAAGGGCGCCCAACTCCTACTCTTTTTTGTTTGTTCTGAAATAAAGTGCTGATAAATCGTATATTATTTTTGCAAGCCAATCGTTTAGACATACACCGTCTATCCGCCATTCCCAGTTGCCGCAGGGCACGCCGGGAATATTTATCCTCGCCGTGCCGTCAAGTCCCAAGAAGTCCTGCATGGGAACTATCGCGATTTCGCTTACACTCATATATGCCGCTCTGATAAGGGCAAAATTAAATCCCTCGCTTTTAGTGAAATTAAGATAACTTTCCGCAAAACTGCGGTCTTTCTCGCTTAAGGTTTTATACCACCCTATTATAGTATCGTTATCGTGAGTACCGGTATAAGTGACCGAATTTTCTTTGTGGTTATGGGGCAGATATGTACTTTCTTCCTCGCTCGAAAAAGCAAACTGCAAAACGTTCATATTTGGAAAACCGGTGCATTTAATAAGATTTTTTACATCATTGTCAATAGTGCCGAGGTCTTCCGCTATGACCGAAAGTTTATCTTTAAACTCGCGCTTTAATTCACAAAACAGTTCTTTTCCGTATGCCTTTTTCCACTTTCCGTTTTTTGCGTTTTCGCTTCCGCTTTTTACCGCATAATATGCCGAAAATGCACGGAAATGGTCTATCCTTACGGTATCGTACATTTTTATATTGTGCTTAAGACGGTTTTTCCACCACGAAAAGCCGTCCTTTTTCATATAATCCCAATTATATACCGGAGTGCCCCAAAGTTGACCGTCACTCGAAAAGGCATCGGGAGGAACACCCGAAACGGTTTTGGGGTTATAGCACCTGTCAAGGTCAAACTGCATGGGGTTTGCCCATACGTCCGCACTGTCACACCCTACGTACATAGGCATATCGCCTATTATCTTAATGCCGTTTTTGTTTGCATAATCTCTTATATCAAGCCACTGTTTAAAAAACTCAAACTGTACAAACTTATTATAGTTTATTTCGTCCTTTAACTCTTCCTGCGCTTTTTTAAGTGCTTCGGGAATTCTTAAATATAACGGCTTATCAAATAAAGCACGGTCGCCATATCCGTAAGCCGTTTTTACTGAAACATACAAAGCAAAATCACAAAGCCAATAATCGTTTTCTTTGCAAAAGGACTTAAACTCTTTATTATCCGTATCAAAATTTGAAAAGGCCGTTCTCAACATTTTATCCCGCGTAGCCGCAAGAAAAGTGTAATCGACCTTATTTCTTTCACCTTTATAACGGTACTGTATTATATCGTCTTCGCTTAAAAGACCGTCAGATACCAAAGTATCAGGGTCAATAAAATAAGGGTTGCCCGCAAAAAGCGAATATGAAGAATAGGGCGAATTGCCTACCTGTGTAGGATTTAAAGGCAGTATCTGCCAATAAGTTTGCCCCGCGTTTTTTAAAAAATCTATAAAGTTTTCAGCAGATTTTCCTAAAGTACCGCAACCGTAATCTCCGGGAAGAGAAAACACCGGCATAAGTATACCGCAAGACCTCATAAAATCACCCCAACCTTTAATAATTATACCTTTTTATCCTTTTGTTTGCAACTGTTTTATACTCTTAAAAAACGTCAATGCAACTTTTAAGCAAACTGTTGTTTTAACGATAAAGGTAACAAAGAAAGTATAATAAGCAAAGCCGTCCATACGGGTGAAAAGTCCGCCTATACTTACAGTGCTTATTGCGGAAGAATACGGATAATCGGTTTTAGACGCGGTATATATACCAAACAGCATAATCGAATTTAAAAGCGCAACACCTAAAAGCAGTATACCTGCAAAATATCCTTTATAGGACTGCCGCTTTTTATTTTTTTCGCCTTTTTGGTACTCATAGATTACCGCAGGCAACGCAGCTATAAACACCTTTAAAAAATATTCCGTGCCCTGATTTAAACTGCTTTTTATATCGGGCGTATTGAAAATCAGTATGTTATCGCCTCTTAAATGCGGAAGGGAGAGCAAAAAGAAACCTACCGTTATTACCGCTATAATGCCGAAATTTACAAGAGAAAATTTTAAAAGTACCGAATCGTCTTTTAAAGTAAGGAACAAAACCGCAACAAGTGTAATTATCATTACCGTAGCCGTAGCGGTTTTAGGAAGTATAACCTTGCTTACAAACCCTGTATAATCCTTAAAGCAGATAACGGCATCATAAATTAAAAGCGGCAAAGTAGCGGCGCAAAAAAGTATTTTTAGTGCTTTGGGTATCGGTTTACATAAAAC
>JAKSQL010000083.1 GCA_024404125.1 Clostridia bacterium | reverse complement strand
GAGAATGTGTGACTTAAAAGCGTGTGCTCTCTTTACCTTACCGGTTTTGGTAAGTTTAAAACGCTTTTTTGCACCACTGTGTGTTTTGATTTTAGGCATTTTATATTCCTCCTGTATAACAATTATTTACTATTCTTCGGTGCCAGAAACATAAGCATATTTCTGCCTTCCATTTTTGCAGCTTTTTCAACACTTGAAGCATCGGCACAATACTCTGCAAAACGTTGCATAGTGTCCAGTCCGATTTCCGGATGACCGAGTTCTCTGCCGCGGAAACGGATTGAAACTTTAACCTTGTTACCGCCGTTTAAGAAATCAATGGCGTGATTGCCTTTGGTTTCAAAATCGTGTTTATCAATACTTAAACCCAAACGGATTTCTTTGATTTCAACAACCTTTTGATTCTTCTTGGCTTCTTTTTCGCGCTTTGCCTGCTCGAAACGGTACTTACCGTAATCCATAATCTTACATACGGGCGGTGTAGCGTTAGGCGATATGCTGACTAAATCCAAGTCTTTGGCATATGCTGCCTCAAGAGCTTTTGAGGTGGATAAAATTCCAAGTTGAGTACCGTCAGAATCAATAACGCGTACCTCTTTAAATTTAATTGCCTCGTTAATTGCCAATTCTTTGCTGCTTATAGTAAAGCACCTCCATTAAGTAAAAAACAAAATGCGCGAGCATAATATACCCGCGCATAAAACATACTTAACTGTTTTATAAACCGTTGTAATAACACATACAAGGTGAGAACGCGGGGCGCTCTGCTTCTTTGTCTTACCAATTATATCACAATACGTGAAATTGTCAAGCATTTTTTATTCGATTATCAATTCTTTTATTGAACGCATCTGATAGTTTACGTTTTTAAGGAGCTCCGGCCGTGAAAGCGCAACTGCCGCTCCCCTTACAACACTGTGTGTAGGGTCATCAAGTTTATGCACCTTAATGCCCGTAAACTCACTTATAAGTTTATCCATACCTTTAATTAAAGAACCGCCGCCCGTAAGGTAAAGACCGTCAACCTTAATATCCGCAACCATATCGGGATCGGTTTTGGAAAGCACCGTTCTTACTGCATTACATATAAGATTTGCCGTTTCTCTTAACGGCTCAAATATTTCAGAGGAGGTAACCTCAAAACTTTCGGGGAGTCCCGTAAATACGTTTCTGCCCTTTGCAACCACCGCTATTTCAACAGGTCTTTTAATAACACTTCCGATTTGCTTTTTTATGTTTTCGGCGGTAAGCGGACCTATTTGTACGTTATATGCTTTTCTTATGTATCGGGTGATTTGAGCATCAAAATCAAGTGAAGCAATCTTAAAAGAGTCACATACTGAAATTCCGCCAAGCGATATAACGGCAATATCGGTAGTACCCGCACCGATATCCACTATTAAAGTTCCGTGCGGTTTTGAAAAATCTATACCAAGCCCAAACGCGATTGCAAGCGGTCCCTCAATTACCGAAATATTTCTGCCCCCTGCCGACTCAACCACGTTTGCAAGCGAGTGATGTTGAAGTTCGGTAAGTCCCGCAGGCAAAGTTGCCATTATTTGCGGACGTACAATTTTATTGCCGAATGCTTTTTGCATATATTCTTTAAGCATAACGTCCGCCATATCGTAATCTGCAATAACACCGTGCTCTATGGGGGCTATGCAGGTAAGAGTATCAGGCGTTCTGCCGAGTGTTTGCTTTGCCTTATCACCGTAATATATTGGCTCGTAGGTATCGTTATCCACAGTCACAAGACTCGGTTGTTCCAAAACCAATTTAGAACTTGAAAATATAACCGTTTTAGAAGTACCGAGGTCTATACCTATTTCAGTTGCCATACTCATCACCGCCAAAGTTATTATACATATATAATCCGCATATTTCAATCTTTCTTTTTTAAAACCGTTTGCAAAACCGAAAGAACATATACACGGTCAGCCCCCGCTTTAAGTAAAGCGAGCGCCGCCGCATCTGCGGTATTGCCCGTAGTAACTATATCGTCAACAAGCAAATAATTGCCCGACTTTATTTTATGCTTAAAGCCGTATTTATTGCGAACGTTTATTTTTCTTTGGTCAAAATTCGAGCCGTGTTGAAATCTTGCAGTCCGTTTACAGTATAGCAAATTATCATAATACGGTATGTCGCACATATCGCTTAATTCTTCACAAATAAGCGCCGTATGGTCAAAGTCACGTTTAAATCTGCTCAATCCAGACGTAGGCACACCGCAAAATCCCGAAAAGTTTATATTGCCGTATTCTTCTTTAATTGCAACAGAAAGTTCCTTTGCAAAGAACGGCGCGTATGCCTGCTTTTTGTTGAATTTGTATTTATAGTAGATTTCTTTTGCTTTGCCGCCGTTTTCGTAAAGTGAAACAAGACTTTCAAAACGGTAAACTCTTGACTTGCAAACACAGTATTTTTTATCGTTTCCGCACTTTAAGCAACGTTTTAAAGGATTTATTTTTGTAATTACTTTTGTGCATTCTTCGCACAAAAATTTTCCGTCATCAATAATTTCACCGCAGGAAATACATAAATTCGGAAAGAAACAGTAAATTACCGATTTATAAACACCGATAATATATTCAATTATCCGCTTCATATAAAAAGTCCTTTAAAAGAGTGTAACGGAGTGTTTTTTTGTTGTTTGCCGCCATTTCGCAAAATACCGATTTGCTGCCCACAATAATAAGCATTTTTTTAGCTCTTGTAATAGCGGTATAAAGCAAATTTCTGTATTTGAGTTTTGCGGGTATATCAATAAGCGTAATAATAACACAGTCAAACTCGCTGCCTTGACTTTTATGTACGGTAACTGCATACGCGAGTTCAAGTTCTCCTAAATTTTCTTCATAATAAGAAACGGTTTTATCGTCAAACTTAACCTTAATTACTCTTGAGCGCATATCTATTTCGGTGATAACACCCACATCACCGTTAAATATACCGCTTCCGCTTTCGTGCTTTGAATTTTCCCAACATAAATCGTAATTATTCTTTATCTGCATTACCTTATCGCCTTCGCGAAAATAGACGCCCTTATAATTCATCTGCGCTTTTTTATCACTTGTAGGATTAAGGCAGGATTGCAGTAAATTGTTAAGATTAACCGTTCCGCACTCAAATTTTTTAGAGGGGCAAAGTATCTGAATATCGTTTATACCGTCAAACCCGTATGCTTCGGGCAGTCTTTCACTGCACAGTTCCAAAACCGTATTGCAAACTTCTGCCCCGGAAAAACGGTTCATTATAAAAAAGTCGTTCCCTTTATTCGAAAAATCGACCTCAGTTTCGTTTATAACGGCGTGTGCATTTGTTACAATAGTGCTTTGCATTGCCTGCCTGAAAACCTTTTTAAGCCGTATAGACGGGAAACGTTCCGAAAGCAATAAATCGTTAAGTATATTACCTGCGGATACGCTCGGCAACTGGTCTGCATCACCTACAATTATCAAACGGCAAGATGTTCGTAATGCTTTTAACAAACTTGCAAAAAGCATACTGTCTATCATAGATGCTTCGTCTACAATAATCACGTCACATTCGAGAGGATTTCTTTCGTTACGGCAAAAACTTTGTTTATCGTTTTCACCCCATTCTACCTCTAAAAGACGGTGAATTGTTTTTGCTTCCCGATTTGTAAGTTCTGTCATACGTTTTGCGGCTCTGCCGGTAGGCGCCGCAAGTTCTATTTTAAGGTCACGCCTTTCAAAAAGTTCAATAATTGCGTTAAGCGTTGTGGTTTTGCCCGTTCCCGGACCGCCCGTAAGTATTAAAATACCGTTTTCAAACGCTTCCTTTATCGCCTTACGTTGCATTTGTTCAAACTTAATGTTGAGTTTATTCTCAACATAATCAATTTCAAGTTCGTCAACTAAAACAGTTGAGCCGGTGTTTTTCTTAATTGCCGTCATTCTTGACGCGATATACTGCTCGGCATAATAGTATTCGGGTATCGCGATAAACTCGGTATCATTTACTTTTTGTGTGCATACAAGCATTTTATCCGCCATAAGCGATATAATACCGTCCACTCTGTAAAAATCGCTTTCAAGCAGTTTTACGGCAACCTCGCAAAGTTTCGGTCTCGGCAAGCAGGTATGACCGTTTGAAAGATTTTTTCTTAGTATGTATTCTACACCTGCAATAAGTCGTAACTCGTTATCGGGCGAAATTTCCAAATCGGATGCAATTTTCTCTGCCTTTTCAAACGGTAAATCAATCGCTTCACAGCACAGCGTATACGGATTATCTTTTACAATATCTACTGCCCGTGAGCCGAGTTCCCTATAAATTACGGCGCATTTTTCAACACTTATTTCATAAGGAGATAGCATAAGCATAACGTCTCTTAATCCGTACTGCTTTTGATATTCGTCACTTATTGAAAGTGCTTTTTGCAGTGAAATGCCTTTAATCTCCGCGAGTTCGGTAGGGTGATTTTGTATTATATCCAAAGAATTTTCACCGAATTTTTCAACAATTCTCGTAGCAGTGCTCGGACCTACTCCCTTGATAATACCCGAAGAAAGATATCTTAAAATCGCGGCAGAATTTTGTGGAGCAATACGTTCAAAACTCTTAACGGTAAACTGCTCGCCATAGGAAGAATGAACGGTGTAGTTGCCCGTAACTTTAAGCGACTCACCAACCGATAAAAACGGTAAAATGCCAACAACCGTCACGCGGTCTTTGCCGCTTCTGACGGTTGCTACTGTATATCCGTTTTGTTCGTTTTGACCGCAAAGTTCTTCGTTTGCGGTTGTATCAAAATCAGACATTTTACTTCTCCTGTATTTTATGAAAGTTGTTTTAATACGTGTGTGAGCATATCTTCCGAAACTAAAATCACATCGTGATTTCTTGCAAATTCAAGACACAAATTATGTTCACTTTCGTCAAGTTCGGTATCCACCGCCAAAACACTTTCACAGTATCTGTGACCGTGCCACGAC
>JAKSQL010000082.1 GCA_024404125.1 Clostridia bacterium | reverse complement strand
GAAATAATTTCGTGGGCAAAATATAACGGACTTGAATTTTTACAGTGCGCCTGCAAGTTCACCGCCGAAAGCAGTGAGAGAGAAGATCTTTCAAAGCGCAAAGAAATAAAGGCACTTATAAAGCAGATAAAAAAGCAAAATCCGAATGTGGACGATAATATTTTTAAAAGTCTTCATAACGTAAATATGGCAACAATACCTGCTTGGCGCGATGCCGATAATAAAGCCACCCACTCTTTTTTAGATGAATACGATAAAAAATAAGCCAAGGCAATGCCTTGGCTTGTTTTTTATACTATTCTGTTTTGATTTCCGCCGCCTAAAAACGAGCGGATATTGCCGCTTACTATTTCCATAAGCCGCTTTCTTGTAGATAGCGGTGCCCAAGCGGTGTGAGGTGTAATAAGAATGTTTTTGGCATTCTTTAATACACAGTCACGTCTCATCGGCTCGGTAGTAAGAACGTCAATCGCGGCACCCGAAAGTTTGCCGCTTTGCAGAGCATCAAAGAGCGCCTTTTCGTCAAGCACGCCGCCCCTTGCGGTGTTTACAAAATAAGCGCCGTCTTTCATTTTTGAAAATGTTTTTTCGTTAAACATATTTTTGCTTTGCTCGTTTAGAGGACAGTGTACCGTAACTATATCCGAAACCTCAAGAAGCTTATCAAATGTTACAAAGTTTACGGTGTTATCATCTCTTACCGTACGTGTGTAGCAATATACGTTCATACCGAAAGCATTTGCTATTTTGCTTACCTTCTTACCGATACTGCCATACCCTATAACGCCTATGTTTTTACCGCACAGTTCATCGGTGGGGAAACACAGTTTTGAAAAGGTGTTTGAGGTTTGCCAACCACCCGATTTTACAAAAGCATTATAATCAAGCAGTTTTGTGTAATGACAAAGAATATAAGCAAAGGTTTGCTGTGCTACCGCATCTGTAGAATAACTGCCTGCATTGCAAACCGCTATTCCTTTTTCTTTCGCACAGTTAATATCTATATTATTGTAGCCCGTAGCAAATACTCCCACAAATTTAAGGTTATTTGCACACTCCATTATTTCTCTGTCTATTTCGGTTTTGTTGCAAAGAATAATGTCTGTGTCTTTTACCGCGGTTTTTAATTCTTCGCGGTCAATGTTTTTATAGTATACAACGTCTCCGAATTCCTCGAATAAAGCAAGGTCAATATCGTTGTTGTAACTTAAGGTTGCGGCATCAGTTATAATGAGTTTCATCTTTCGGTTTTACCTTCTTCTTAGTGCCGTCCGGCTCTACTATATACATATTTTCAAGTTGTGATATAAGACTTTTTTTATACGCTTCAACGTATTCGCGTCTTAAAGTATGTTGCTCTTGTTTTTCTTCTTCTGTAAGACCTTCGCTTTTTTCTTTTCTTGCAAGAAAGTTTATGCGGTCTATTTTTTTCTGTTCCATACTATATCTCGTTTCTGCCTTCAAGCGCACGGGTAAGGGTGTATTCATCGGCATATTCAAGGTCGCCGCCTACGGGTATACCGTAAGCAAGTCGAGTAACCTTAATGCCCATCGGCTTTACAAGCCGTGAAATATAACTTGCGGTTGCTTCACCCTCAACCGTTGGATTTGTAGCCATAATTATTTCTTTTACAGTGCCGTCCGATAACCGTGCCATAAGTTCTTTTATGCGCAGTTTATCAGGTGTTATACCGTCAAGCGGGGAGATAACACCGTGTAAAACGTGATATACGCCGTAATACTCGTTGGTTCTCTCAAATGCCAAAACGTCTTTCGGTTCCTCCACCACACATACAGTGGATTTATCCCGCTTTTCGCTTTTGCATACGGGACAAATATCCTCATCTGTAAGCGAAAAACAAATATTGCAAAAACGGATTTTTTCTTTCGCGTTTATCAGCGCATCGGCAAACTGCTTTGCAGACTCTAAGGGTTGTTCTATTATACTGTATGCAAGTCGCGCCGCCGTCTTTTTACCGATACCGGGCAACTTTGAAAACTGATTTATCAGTTCGTTAAGCGGTACAATGTTGTAATTCATAATTAAAACATACCGGGCATATTGGGCAGATTAAATCCGCCCGTTACTGCGCCCATCTCTTCCTCAGCATTTTTTGCGGCATTTGATATTGCTTCATTTACCGCAACGGTAATAAGGTCTTCTATCATTTCCGGATCTTCGGGGTCGATTATTTCGGGGTTTATCTTTATTGACTTTATAAGATGCTTACCGTCAACCGTAACACTGACGGCACCGCCGCCTGAAGTTGCGGTATATTCTCTTTGTTCAAGGTCGCTTTGGAGTGCGGCCATATCTTCCTGCATTTTTTGAGCGGTTTTAAGCATTTGGTTCATATTGTTAGGTCCGCCCGAATTCGGTATTCTTACTTTCATTATGAGTTTCCTCCAAGGTCTTTGAGTTTTTGTTCAAACGCGGCAAGCGGGTCTTTTTTTTGGTCAATCGGCTTGCGGTAAGGCCCTAATTTATAAACCTTACCGAGTACCGTTTGAGCCGCAGTGCGTATTGCATCTCTGTAGGTCGGATTATCACCGTTTACAAGGTCTTTAAACTGAGAATTGTCGGTGTCTATCAAAAGATAATTTCCGCTGATATATGCTTTTGAATTGCCGAGCACCCCCGCTATTAAGGGACTGCTTGTCTTAAGCAGTTCAAGTACATCGTCCCAATTATTTAACGCACCTTCGGTTATAGGCAAAGTATCTTTTGCCGGTTTTTCGGTATTTTCTTCTTTAACGGGTGTGGCTTCTTCGTTTGCCGCTTCGTCTTTAACTTTTACTTTCTTTTCGCTTACTGCGGCTTTAACAGTAGGTAAAGTGCCGCTTTCAAGCGCGGCAATACGTTTTTCAAGCGCATTCATATCGGCAAAAACATTCGGCTTACAAAGTTTAATTACGGTCATTTCCATTTCGCATCTGCGGTTTGCACTTTGCATATTTACGGCACTGTTTTGCAAAATATTAAGTATAGCCATAATTTCGTTTAAACTGTATTTGTCCGCTTGTTCTTCGAGTTCTTTAAGTCGCTTTTTAGAGCAGATTATCGGCTTTTTATCGCCCTTTACCGTTTTAAGTATCATAAGATTGCGGTAATGCTCGGTGAGTTCCGATAACAGTCGCAACATATCAACCGAGGAATTGTGAAGTTCGTCAATCATAACAAGGGCGGACTCAATATCCTGCTGTTTTATACAGTCGCATAACTTTAAAAGATATTCGTTGCCTGCCATAGAACAAACGTCTGCTACTACGGTTTCGTCAATATTTTTATTGTTTGAAGCACAAAGGTCGAGTATTGAAATGGCATCTCTCATACCGCCGTCAGCAGTAGCGGCAATAAGAATTGCCGCATCTTTACTGAGTGTAAGACCTCCGCTTTCGGCAGTAAATTCAAGCCGCTCGCAAAGTTTATCGGTATCAATTCTCTTAAAATCAAATCTTTGGCAACGCGAAAGTATGGTTGCGGGGAGTTTATTTACCTCGGTTGTGGCAAGAATAAAAATAACGTGTTCGGGCGGTTCCTCAATGGTTTTAAGTAAAGCATTGAAAGCGGGGATTGAAAGCATATGTACCTCGTCAATAATATAAACGCGGTACTTTGCATTCGCAGGCGCAAAATTAACCTGTTCACGAAGAATTCTTACGTCGTCAACACCGTTGTTTGAAGCGGCATCAATTTCCGAAATATCAGTAATCTCTCCGTTTGCAATCGCTTTGCACATCTCACATTCGCCGCAAGGGTCACCGTCTACGGGATTTAAACAGTTCACTGCCTTTGCAAGAATTTTAGCGCAACTTGTTTTACCCGTACCGCGAGTACCCGTAAACAGATACGCGTGAACGGTTTTGTTTTCTTTAATTTCGTTTTTAAGCGTTTTGGTAATGTGTTCTTGACCTACTACTTCGCTGAAAGTAGTAGGGCGGTACTTTCTGTAAAGTGCCTGATAAGACATATTTTCACCCCGTTTAAAAAACTTGCGTACTAAACCGTACGAATGAACCGATTGACTGCGGCGCACAGAAAAACTGCTTAATGCTGCTCGGTTCCCCGCCTGACATGGTTCACAGGTATCCATCGCACAGGACCCGCCCATTCGCACGGCTTAACACGCAAGAGTATTTTTATTACGGTATTATTATAATATATATTTTTAACTTTATCAATAGTAAATGTTGAAAAATTTAACGCAAACTGATATAATAAATCTAAATTGCGATATGAAAGGTGTAAAATTATGGAAAAATTAAGAGTATCGGATTTATTTTCTTTGGAGCATACAATAGCGGCGGATATATTCAAAGACCGCGAAAACTGCTTTGAGGTTTTACCCGAAATAAGCAAATTTATTATAGAACTTGCAAAAACGCTTGACAGTGATTTGTTTGAGCAAAGGGGCGAAAACATATATATAGCAAAGAGTGCAAAGGTTGCACCCACCGCGTATATAGCAGGTCCCTGTATTATTGATGAAAACGCGGAAATACGTCATTGCGCGTTTATCCGCGGCAATGCGATAGTAGGCAAAAATTCGGTTGTGGGCAATTCAACCGAACTTAAAAACGTTATACTTTTTGATAACGTTCAGGTGCCGCACTACAACTATGTAGGTGACTCTGTTTTAGGTTACCGTTCACATATGGGCGCAGGGTCGATTACCTCTAATGTTAAGTCAGATAAAACTTTGGTATGTGTTAATATTGACGGCAAAAAAATCGAAACGGGACTTAAAAAATTCGGTGCGATACTCGGTGATAATGTTGAAATCGGTTGTGGCAGTGTACTTAATCCCGGCACGGTAATAGGCAAAAATACAAACGTTTATCCGCTTTCAATGGTAAGAGGATACGTAAACGCCGGCAGCATTTATAAAAATAAAAACGAAATTGTGGAGAAAAGATAAAATGTCTTTGGAAAAGTGGGACATATACGATTCTTCGGGTAATAT
>JAKSQL010000081.1 GCA_024404125.1 Clostridia bacterium | reverse complement strand
TCGGATATTAACCGCCTTGAAAACGCGATGCTTTTTTCTTTGCGACAAAAGAAATTAAGTGATTTCAAAAAACTGCCCGATATAAGCGAGGGACTTGAAAACGCACTTTTGGGTGCGGTGAAAACGGCTAAAAGTCTTGACGAACTTTACACTATGTTAAAAAGCAAACGGTATACGCTTGCAAGAATAAAACGTCTTATTTTAACCGCCACACTCGAATTTGACAAATCGTTTTTTATGCGCCCCCCACCCTATACGCGAGTTTTGGGATTTTCGCCGCTCGGAGAAAAGCATCTTAAAAATTTAGTTTCGTACACGCCGGTAGTTTCGTCTTTCTCGCAAATAAAAAAACTTGATTTTGATTCTAAAAACGTTTTCGGCAGCGAAGCAATAGCAACAGATATATACGCGTTATCTTTTGAATTTCCGCAAAACTGCGGTGAAGAATATACTTTTAAACTAATCAAAGAATATAAGGAGAAACAATAGATGGTATCAGTTAAAGAACTTGAAAACTTCAAGGATTACGGCAGAGTAGTCAGCATATCAAACGGCGTAATCGAAGCATACGTTACAATAGATGTAGGTCCGCGTATCATAAGATACGGATACGTAGGCGAACAAAATATTATGAACGATAACCGCAGCGATTTTCCTCCTGCCGCAAAGCCGGGATATAAAGAGTATTTCGGCGAGGATAAATCTTGGGAAAACTTCGGCGGTCACAGAATTTGGCTTTCACCCGAAAGTTATCCCGAAACCTATTATCCCGACTGCAACAGGGTGTCTTACGAGGTGTTAAGTGACGGTGCGGTATTTACCCCGCCCGCCGAAAAAAACAATAACGTAATAAAGCAACTTGAAGTTCGTATGGATAAAGACGATGCGAATATGCAACTTACAATGCGGGTTAAAAACGTATCAGACAAAAGCAAAAAGTTTGCAATTTGGGGGCTTACGGTATCGGCTAAAGGCGGCACTCTTATAATACCTATGAACACAAACGATACAGGGCTTCTTCCTAACCGTATAATGAGCGTTTGGCCCTACACCGACCTTAGCGATGACCGTATTTATTTCGGTAAGAAGTACGTTACGGTAAAACAAAGTGAGGTGTCACCCAGCCCGATTAAACTCGGTTTTGACCTTAATTGCGGAACTGTTTACTACTGCCTTAACGGTGATATATTCTGCAAGAGTTATTCAACAAGTCACCCCTGCGGTGAATATCCTGACGGCGGTTGCTCTTTTGAGACCTATACGTGTGAAACTTTTACCGAGGTTGAATCGCTTGGCGAACTTAAAACGGTAAAGCCAAACGAAACGGTTGAACTTACAGAGCGGTGGGAACTTATCAAGAAACCCTGTGAGGTTGACTTTAAGAATGACGGCTCGATAGATAATATGTTAAGTAAAATTTAAACTTTCAGTTGCCCTTGTTATCAAGGGCAATTTTTTTATGCCTTAGACAGAAAAAAATAAAGCCCGACAAATTTTGTCGGGCAAAATATCATTTTTTATATTTTATACTTATAGTGCCGCCGTCGTTATAGACAACTGCATTTATGTCTGCCGTAATGGAATCAATTGCTTCAAAAAACTCTTCTTTTGATTTATACGGTATATTCTTTTCTGCGATAACTTTTTTGGCAATTTCACCGTTGCATTTATATAACAAGTGCGTTTTATCCGATTTTAAGTTGCAAACGCAGTTTATCGCTTATCATCGCTATAAACTCGGAGTTAGTCGGTTTGCCGCGCTCATTTTGTATGGTATAGCCGAAATACGAGTTAAGTACATCTATATCCCCTCTGTCCCAAGCAACCTCTATCGCGTGACGTATGGCGCGTTCTACCCTTGAAGAAGTAGTAGCGTGTTTCTTTGCAACGGTCGGATATAAAAGTTTGGTTACGGAATTTATTATTTCGTCATTCTTAACCGACAAAAGTATTGCTTCTCGCAGATAGTGATACCCCTTTATATGGGCAGGAACGCCTATTTGATGTATTATATCGGTTATCATTACTTCAAGTCCCGCATCGGTGATTACGTTATCCTTCACGACCACCGGCTCACGTTGATTTTTCCAACCCGAAAGTTTAATTATACGTTCCGCCATTGTGTTTATATCGAACGGTTTGAGAAAATAGTAACTCGCCCCTGCTTCAAGTGTTTCTTTTTCAAGACGCTGATTGTCAAAACTTGACATTGCCATTACCATCGGCTTGTCCTTTTCGCCGAGTTCTTTAAATGAGTTAAGTACGCCGAGTATATCAAGGTTGGGCATAAATACGTCTGCTACAATTACATCGGGTGAAATCTCTTTTGCCTTTTCAACTACCCTCTTTCCGTCCTTCTCGCAGAGCACTACATCCATACCGTATTCTTTAAGCGCCTTGGCGCAATTTTGACCGAGTTCCGTAGAATCATCCGCAAATATTACTTTTAGTTTCTTTTCCATTTTTTAATTCCTCCTTTTTTGTGTGTTACATATATTACCACGTTTTCCAATAAATTGCAACTATTTTTGTCAAAGATTTTAGAAAAACTTTTTGATAAAATATTATGATATTCGACAAATTCCGCTATATAACCGCAACAATTCAAAATTATCGCGCTTTTCCAGAGCTTTCATCATCTCGACGTATAATGTCAATAAATGTCAAATAAGCATTTTGCGGAAAATTGAGTTTACAAAAAAGTTGAAATTTTTGTAAAATATGGTATACTGAAATAAAATGATTGGAGGATGTTTATATGAAAAAGTTTTTAAATGAATTTAAGGAATTTGCACTCAAAGGCAACATTATGGACCTTGCAATAGGTATGATTATCGGTACTGCTTTTACTACGGTTGTTACTGCTCTTACCTCTAACTTTATTCAGCCCATACTTGACTTTGTTACAAGAGCACACAAAGACCTTTATACCTGGGCGGAAATTGCGGCATTTATTTCGGCGTTTATCTCAGCGGTTATTAACTTTATAATTATCGCTTTTGTTCTCTTCCTTATTATGAGATTTTTTAACCGTATCAACGATGCGTCAGAAAAAAGAAAGCACAAAAACGATGTACCTGCGGCACCTACCACAAAGGTTTGTCCGTTCTGTAAGAGCGAGATTTCCATTGATGCTACACGTTGTCCGCACTGCACATCGGAACTTAAGTAAAATATAAAAAATTTAAGCGTAACGCATTTATTAAGTGCGTTACGCTTTTTTCAGTTTAATATATAAATCCCCAAGTTAAGATATGCCGCTATTGTAAGCCAAATAAGATACGGTATCTGTAAAAGTCCCGCGCATTTTTTGATTTTTGAAAATACTATTATCATACAAAGAACAAGCACCCACATTGCAATCAGTACGATAAATGCCAAAAGGAACTGTCTGCCCGTAAAGAAAATAGGCGACCATATAAAATTTAAAATCAGTTGTATGGCAAATATCCAATAGCCCTTCTTTTTAAGATACAAGTCGGCATCGCTGTTCCATACAAGATAAAGCGATATGCCCATAAGAATATAAAGGATACACCATACTATCGGAAAGAGTATCATAGGCGGTGAGAGTGGCGGTCTTACAATATCATTGTAGATTTTCATATCCTTTGCCGTAATAAGTGTCGAAATGCCGCCCGCAACAAGAGGTATTGCAAGACTTATAAGCAGTTTTTTAAGATTAAATTTAATTATCAAAATATATCTCCCCTTAATTCTTTTGCGTTCAATACTATTTTATGTTGGAAAAAGGCGAAATATAAGTAAAAAGACCTCGGAAAATTTTTCCGAGGTCTTTTTAAAATGTATACAAACAATTTTTAAGTTTTTTGCGGCGTTAAGCCGCATTTTGTTTTTCCGGCGACATGTGCGGCGGAAAAACACATTTTAGGCGAAAATCGTCCATTAAAGGCGATTTTCAAGGGCACAGGGGTGGTATTGGCGGGGATAGAGTGAGTCTTAAAATCTTTGATTTTATACGCAAACGGCATCCCCGTCCAAGAGAGTGGCGCAGTGACGACACTCGCAAAAGACCTCGGAAAATTTTTCCGAGGTCTTTTTAAATGTGATTTTAAAATCAGATTTCTGCGAAATACTTGATTGTACGAACCATCTGGCTTGTGTAGGAGTTCTCGTTATCATACCAAGAAACTACCTGTACCTGATAGGTATCGTCATCAATCTTAGTAACCATAGTCTGAGTAGCATCAAATAGTGAACCGTAAGTGATACCGATTATATCGGAAGATACGAGCGGCTCTTCGGTGTAACCGAACGAAGCGCTTGAAGCAGCTTTCATAGCGGCATTGATGCCTTCAGCAGTAACGTCCTTACCCTTAACAACCGCAACAAGAATTGTGGTAGAGCCGGTCGGTACCGGAACACGCTGAGCAGAACCGATAAGTTTGCCGTTGAGTTCGGGAATAACAAGGCCGATTGCCTTTGCAGCGCCGGTAGAGTTAGGAACGATGTTAACCGCAGCGGCACGTGCACGGCGAAGATCACCCTTTCTGTGAGGACCGTCAAGAACCATCTGGTCGCCGGTGAAAGCGTGAACGGTGGTCATAATGCCCGAAACTATGGGTGCATACTTGTTAAGAGTATCTGCCATAGGTGCCAAGCAGTTGGTGGTGCAGGAAGCAGCAGAAATAATCTTATCTTCCTTAGTAAGAGTCTTCTCGTTTACACTGTAAACGATAGTGGGAAGGTCCTTACCTGCGGGAGCAGAAATAACAACCTTTTTAGCGCCTGCATCAATATGTGCCTGTGCTTTCTCTTTTGAGGTGTAGAAGCCGGTGCATTCCAAAACAACGTCAACACCGATTTCGCCCCAAGGAAGATCAGCAGCATTTTTCTCTGCATAAATCTTAATTGTTTTACCGTCAACAGTAATGCTGTCCTCACCTGCAACTACGGTATCACCGAGAGCATATCTGCCCTGTGCTGAATCGTACTTAAGCAAATGAGCGAGCATTGCGGGGCTTGTAAGATCGTTTATTGCAACAACCTCATATCCCTCAGCGCCGAACATCTGACGGAAAGCAAGACGGCCTATACGACCAAAACCATTAATAGCAACTTTAACCATTATAAAAAACCTCCTAAATTTTTACTGTTACATATTCTACCCCATTTTTTAAATTTTTTCAAGTGATTTTCGTCTATTTTTTAACAAATTATTATTTT
>JAKSQL010000080.1 GCA_024404125.1 Clostridia bacterium | reverse complement strand
CGGACGTTTTTGACCCGCAAAAAGCCGATTTCTCCGCTGTGCTGCCGGATTTTGAGGAGGAAGTATGGCTATCGAAAGCAGAGCATGCCGCCCGCGTCAAGGTGGACGAGGAGGGCTGCGAGGCCGCGGCCTATACTGTGCTGGCTATGAGCGGCGCAGGTATGCCGCCTAACGAGGAAATCGATTTTGTGCTGGACAGACCTTTTATCTTTATCGTCACTACTGCCGTAAAGCCCTGTCATCATTTGAAGTCCTAAAGAAAAACCGTAACTTTTTATAAGGTTTGAAGCATTGTAAACATCTTTAGCACTGTGCCCGCGCTTATTTTTTGTAAGCACATCATCACAAAGACTTTGCGCTCCGAGTTCAATAGAAGTTACACCGTATTTCTTTAAAATTTCAAGTACTTCTTCGTTTATCGCATCAGGTCTTGTGGAAATTCTGATACCCTTTGCCGTACCGTCATTAACATACTTATAACCGCTTTCAAGCAGATAAATCATATATTCTCGTTCAATGGCGGTAAAACTGCCTCCGAAAAAAGCAATTTCGGTATTAAAAGGATTATATGTTTTTGACTTCTTTGCCGTTTCTACTGCGGCAGATACATCATCGGCGGTAGGCGTATCCACACTTCCGGTTATGTGACACTGATTACAAAACGTGCACATATTAGGGCAACCTATATGCGGTACGAAAATCGAGATGTTTGCATGGTCGGACATTAAAGTTCACCCATAAGCGAAAGCGCCTGCATTGCCGCCATTTGCTCCGCTTGCTTTTTACTTTTGCCGCTACCCTTACCGATAACATTTGAGTTAAGGCAAACCTCAACAGTGAATGATTTATCGTGGTCGGGACCGCTTTCACTTACAAGATTATAACAAACACTTTCTTCGGGATTACGTTGAATAATCTCCTGCAAAGCGGTTTTATAGTCTTTCATTGCATCTTCATTGCTATGAACTTTAAGTTCTCTTAAAACAAAATTCATAACGTGCTTTTTGGCGCACTCCATACCGCCGTCAAGATAAATAGCGGCAAGTATCGCCTCAAAGGCATCGGCAAGAATTGAATCTCTTTCTCTGCCGCCGCCTTTATCCTCACCTTTACCCAAAAGCAAGTATTCACCTACACCGATTTCTCTTGAAAAAGCGCAAAGTGCTTTCTCACAAACAAGTGAAGAACGAAGACGTGTAAGTTCACCCTCGGGCATATTCGGGAAATTCTTGTAGATATGTTCCGAAACGATTATTGATAAAATCGAGTCGCCTAAGAATTCAAGCCGTTCATTTGAGGATATGCCGTTTCTTACCTCATTTGCATAAGAAGAATGTGTAAGCGCATTTTTAAGCAAAGCAATATTTTTGAATTTGTACCCCAAACGGTTTTCAAGTGATTTCATTTATTACATCCTTATATATTCTCGGCAATAGTACCGATAATATTATTTTCAACTACAGTTTTTGCCTGACGGACGGCATTCTTAATTGCCTTTGCATTTGAATTTCCGTGCGCCTTGATAACGGGCTTTGAAACACCTAAAAGTATTGCACCGCCGACCTCGGAACTGTCCATAAGAGTTTTAAGTGAATAGAGGTCCTTTTTAAGAACGAGCGCCGAAAGTTTATTCATTGTTGACTTGTAAAGTATTTTCTTTATAAGCGAAAACAACGTAATAGAAGCGCCCTCAATGGTTTTTAAAACGATATTACCGCTAAAGCCATCAGTAACAACACCGTCACAAAACTCGCCTTTCGGCACCTCTCTTGCTTCAATATTACCTACGAAATTTATCTTACCGTTTGCCTTTAGCAGTTTATATGCTTCTATGTGCAACTCGTCACCCTTAGTATCTTCACTGCCGATATTTAAAAGCGCAATTTTCGGATTTTCAATGCCCATAACTTTATTTAAATAAACGCTTGACATTACCCCGAACTGTTCTAACATTTCAGGTCTTGAGTCCGCATTGGCGCCCATATCCATAAGAAGATAACTGCCTTTAGGTGACGGCAGAGCACTCGCAAGTGCAGGTCTTTTGATACCTTTGATTCGCTTTACTATAAGCGTTCCGCCTACAACTATAGCCCCGGTAGAGCCAGCCGATACAAAAGCATCGGCCTTATCTTCCTTAAGTTCCGAAAACGCAACACCCATTGAGGAATTTGCGTGAGATTTAAGAATAGAGGTAGGGTCATCGTGCATAGTTAAAACATCTTCGCAGTCAACTATTTTAAGTTCACCGAAGAAATTAAGTTTATTTTCGGCTATGACTGACTCAATAACCGACTGTTTACCGCAAAGAGTGATTTCAACACCGTATTCCAATGACGCAATAGAAGCGCCCTTTATGATTTCGAGCGGTGCATTATCTCCGCCGAAAGCATCAATAACTATCCTCATTCTTTCAACTCCTTAAAACTTTTTATTGTCAAAATATTCAAGCGAGCGGTTTGATAGCGCCGCATACCTTTCACGCTTATCGCGTATATGATTTTCAAGTTTCGGTAACACGCCGAAATTTGCACCCATAGGTTGAAAATTTTCAACCGTTTGGTCGGTAATAAAATTAAGCAATGCACCAATCATTGTAAAATCGGGTAATATAAGCGGCTTTTCACCCTTATACTTTCTTACCGCGTTTATACCCGCAACTATACCTGATGCCGCCGACTCCATATAACCTTCAACACCTGAAAGTTGTCCCGCAATAAATACGTTTGGACTCTCTTTTAGTGACAGGTCACGTGAAAGCACTTTAGGGGAATTTATGAACGTGTTTCGGTGCATAACACCGTAGCGCATAAACTCCGCATTTTTAAGACCTGGAATAAGCGAAAATACCCGCTTTTGCTCAGAAAACTTCAAATTTGTCTGAAAGCCGACTATGTTAAGCAACGTGCCAAGAGAATTTTCTTTTCTGAGTTGCACCACAGCCCAAGGTCTGTGCCCTGTTCTCGGGTCCTTAAGACCTACGGGTTTTAAAGGGCCAAAACGGATAGAATCTTCCCCACGCTTTGCCAAAACCTCAACCGGCATACAACCTTCGTATACCGTAAAGGGTTTATCAAATTCGTGAAGCGGTGCGCTTTCGGCATTTATAAGTTCGTTATAAAACAACTCATATTCCTGCTTATTCATCGGACAGTTGATGTAATCGCCCGTTTCCCCGTCACCGTAACGTGAAGCGGTAAAAGCAATACTCATATCAACACTTTCTGCGGTAACAATAGGTGCCGCAGCATCGTAAAAGTTTAAAGAACTGCAATTACATACTTTTTCAATATCAAATGCGAGTGCCGTATCGGTAAGAGGGCCTGTTGCGATTACGGTTATCATATCGTCAGACACTTTATCAACTATTTCGTGCTTTACGGTAATATTTTCGTTTGACTTGATTTTCTCGGTTATATACTCTGAAAAAATATTACGGTCTACTGCCAAAGCACCGCCTGCGGCAACTTTTGAAACATCCGCCGCTTCAAGACAAATCGAGCCGAGTCTTCGCATTTCTTCTTTTAAAAGTCCTGCGGCACTGTCTATCCTTGATGCCTTTAAAGAGTTTGAACATACGAGTTCTGCAAAATTATCGGTTTTATGCGCAGGAGTTTTCTTAATGGGTTTCATTTCAACGAGTTCAACCTCAATACCGCTTTTTGCGATAATGTTTGCCGCCTCACAACCTGCAAGCCCCGCGCCTATAACTCGAATTTTACTCATAACTATTCCTTATCTTTTTTTGCTCTTGACGGGCAGTTTGAATTCATACAGTATTTTCTGCCGCGAATTCCGCTTATTATATAACTGCCGCACTCTTTACATACATCGCCCGTAGGTACACCGGGAGATGCAAAATCGCAGTTCGGGTAATTTGAGCAACCGTAAAATTTCTTGCCTTTTTTGGACACGCGCTTTACAAGTTTCGCGCCGCATTTGGGGCACGGTTGTTTAACCTCGTTTTCGGGAGCAGGTTTGGTATTCTTGCATTCAGGGTATCCTGGGCACGCAAGGAACTTACCGAATCTTCCGCTTTTTATTACCATTTTTCTGCCGCACTTATCGCAAATAACATCAGTTTCAACATCAGGCACCTTTACTCGCTTTCCTGTAAGCGAATTTTCGGCTTTTTCAAACAGTGCGTTAAAATCGTCATAAAAATCCGATATTGTATCGGTCCAATTAAGTTCGCCCGTCGCAATTTTATCAAGTTTCTTTTCAAGCCCTGCGGTAAACTTTACCTCAACGATTTTATCAAAATACTCGCATATAAGGTCGGATACAACCATACCGAGTTGTGTAGGTTTAAGAGATTTCTTTTCGCGTTCAATATAACTTCTCTGCAAAATGTTTGAAATTATAGGTGCATAGGTTGAAGGTCTGCCGATACCGTTTTCATCGAGTGCCTTAATAAGTGTCGGCTCAGTATAACGCGCAGGCGGTTGAGTAAAGTGCTGATTAGGAGTAATTGATTTAAGCTTAAGTATCTCCCCAATACTCATTTTTGGTAATGATACGCCGTCAGTTTCATCATCGTCTTTGCCCTCTTCGTAAAGTACGGTAAATCCGTCAAACTTAACAGAATAGCCGTTTGCTTTAAAAAGGTAATCCGCGGCAGCAATATCTACCGCAACGGTATTTTGAACGCAAGTTGCCATCAGCGATGCTAAAAATCTTTCCCAAATAAGTTTGTAAAGTTTATACTGCTCTGCGGTAAGCGAATCCTTTGCCACATCGGGAGTTAAAAACACGTTTGTAGGTCTGATTGCCTCGTGCGCATCCTGTGCACCGCTTTTTGTTTTGAAATAGCGGGGTTTATCAGGCAGATAGTTTTTGCCGTAAGTTGAGGTAATAAACTTATTTGCGCTCGCCCGTGCTTCTTCGGAAATACGCAAAGAATCAGTACGCATACACGTTGCCTTTTATGTCAATACCTTCGTAAAGTTGTTGAGCAACCTTCATTGTTCTTTGACCGGTAAATCCCAATTTTCTTGATGCTTCCTGCTGTAAAGTTGAGGTGTTAAACGGAGGAGCCGGTTGCTTATTTCTTGTTCCGTTTTTAACCGAAAGAACTTTATATTCTGCATTTTCAAGCTCTGATACAATTTTATTTGCATCGGCTTCGCAGGAAATGTTTTCAATTTTCTTGCCGTCAACAGTACCGTAGAGTTTGGCATCAAAAGATTTTCTCTGACTTACAAGCTTCGCGTCAACTGTCCAATACTCTTCACTGTTAAACTTTTCTATTTCACGCTCGCGTTCAA
>JAKSQL010000008.1 GCA_024404125.1 Clostridia bacterium | reverse complement strand
GCGCTTTGCGGAGATGTTTTCAAGAGTGCCGCGGCGGATAAAAAATATGACCTTATAGTAAGCAACCCGCCTTACATAAAACAAAAAGATATGGCGGCTTTGCAAAAAGAGGTCACCTTTGAGCCGGATACGGCGCTTTGCGGCGGGGAAGACGGTCTTGATTTTTACCGCACGATAGCAAAAAACTATGCAAACTCTCTCTTGCCGGACGGCAAGCTTATGTTTGAGGTCGGCTTCGACGAAGCCAAAGCCGTAAGCGAAATTCTATCCGCAAACGGTTATTTCGATATAGGTGTTAAATCTGACCTTGGTGGAAACGAGAGGGTAGTTTTTGGGACAGCAAAAGGATTATAATATACTCAAATTGATACGGAGGTAAAATATTATGGCAAAAGCAACAAAACAAACAAAAACCGTAAGCGATATGAACGCGCTCGGTAAAGAAAAGGCACTTGAAACTGCGGTAGAGCAGATTGAACGTCAATACGGCAAAGGTGCGGTTATGCGCCTTGGAGAAAACGCCTCTATGAATGTTGAGCATATCAAAACCGGCTCTTTGGCGCTTGATATCGCGCTCGGCATAGGCGGTATTCCAAAAGGCAGAATAGTAGAAATTTACGGGCCTGAATCGTCAGGTAAAACCACCGTAGCGCTTCACTGTGTTGCAGAGGCGCAAAAGGCAGGCGGCACCGCCGCGTTTATAGATGTTGAGCACGCGCTTGACCCGATTTACGCAAAGGCACTCGGTGTAGATATTGACTCGCTTCTTGTATCTCAACCCGATTCGGGCGAACAAGCACTCGAAATTGCCGAGGCACTTGTACGTTCGGGCGCTATTGATATTATTGTTATCGACTCTGTAGCGGCGCTTGTTACCAAAGCCGAAATAGAGGGCGAGATGGGCGACAGCCACGTAGGTCAACTCGCACGCCTTATGTCGCAGGCATTAAGAAAACTTACCGGCGCGCTTTCAAAGTCAAACTGCTGTGCTATATTCATAAATCAGTTGAGAGAAAAAATCGGTGTGCTTTACGGCAACCCCGAAACCACCACCGGCGGCAGAGCGCTTAAGTTCTATGCATCTGTACGTCTTGACATAAGAAAAGTGGAAGCAATAAAGAACGGCAGCGAAATTGTAGGCACGAGAACACGCGCAAGGGTTGTAAAGAACAAGGTTGCTCCTCCATTTAAAGAGGCGGAGTTTGACATTATGTACGGCAAAGGCATTTCGCGTGACGGCGAACTTGTTGATATGGGACTTCAGTTTGAAATTCTTCGCCGCTCGGGCGCTTGGTTCTATTACGGAGAAGAAAGAATAGGTCAGGGTAAGGACAGTGTTAAACAGCTCTTTGCCGATAATCCGGACTTTGCCGATGAAATAGAAGCAAAAATTATGGAGAAGTATACCGCATTCCTTGAGCATAAAAACTCTCCCGAGGAAAAAGCCGAGCCGACAGTAATGCCGGTTGAAGCAGAAGAGCCCGAAAGAGCACATAAAAAGGTAGACATAGACATAGCGGTTGACGAATAATGATAATATCCGAAATCAAACAGCAAAAAAAACATCTTGTAAAGGTTTCGTTTTCAAACGGTGAGTTTTGTCTTTTAGACAAAGAAATTTTTTCACAGTATGTAATAAAAGTAGGCGATAATCTCTCGCCTGACAAACTCGCGGAACTTAAAAGCGTTTCCGATTACGAACGGGCGAAGTCGCGCGCACTTTGGTTTTTAGACCGTGCCGACCAAACCGAAAAGGGACTTTTTGATAAACTTAAAAGGGCGGATATAAGCGACTCTGCCTGTGCTAAAGCAATCGCACGTTTAAAAGAGTTGGGACTTATAGATGACCGCCGATATGCCCAAAATTTCACCGAAAGGTGTATTGAAGCAAATATGTCAAAACGGGCAATATACGTAAAGTTGCTTTCAAAAGGCGTACCGAGCGATATTGCAAAAGCGGTGCTTGACAGTGCCGAAACCGATGAAGTTTCGGCAATAATGGCCCTGCTTCAAAAAAAATACCGCAGTAAACTTGATAACAAGGATAACGTTCAAAAGGTTTATGCCGCGCTCATAAGAAAGGGTTTTTCTTATGCGGCAGTAAGAGATACTCTTAAAAGTTACTGCGAAGAACTTAGTTACGAGGAATTTTAAAAATGTACAAGGTAAGTGTGGTATCTTTGGGGTGCCCGAAAAACACGGTTGATGCCGAAATGATTTTATACTCGCTTAAAAATGCGGGAATGGAAATAACCGGCGAGCAGTCGGATGCGGATGCAATAGTAATCAACACCTGCGCTTTTATTGAGGATGCCAAGAAAGAAGCAATAGAGAATATTCTCGAGGCGGCAAGATACAAAACCGCAGGCAAATGCAAGGCGGTTATAGTAACGGGTTGTCTTGCGGAAAGATATAAAGACGACGTAACAGAGGAAATTCCCGAAGTTGACGTGTGCGTGGGCATAGGTCAGAACACCAATATTGCCGAAATCGTAAAAGGCGCAATTAAGGGTAAAAAAGCAAACTTTTTTGGCAAAAAAGAAGACCTTGATTTAAACGGCAGAAGAATTTTAGGCGAGTATCCGTTTTCTACATATCTTAAAATCGGGGACGGTTGCGATAACTGTTGTACCTACTGTATAATACCTAAAATCCGCGGCAGAATGCGCAGCAGAAAAATCGAAGACTGTGTAAGCGAAGCAAAACGTCTTGCAAAATCGGGTGTTAAGGAACTTACCGTAGTAGCGCAGGATACCACTGCCTACGGCACCGATATTTACGGCAAGCCGATGCTTTGCGAACTGTTAAAAGAACTTGTTAAAATAGAGGGACTTCATTGGATACGCACGCTTTACACCTACCCCGAGCGCATAAGTGATGAGTTTTTGGAACTGTTGGCAAGCGAGAAAAAACTTGTAAAGTATCTTGACATTCCCATTCAGCATGCTGACGGCGAAATTCTTAAAAGAATGAACCGCAAAGGTGACGTAAAGTCGCTTACGGCGCTTATAAAACGGATACGCGAAAAGGTGCCGGGTGTTACCGTTCGCACCACGCTTATTACGGGATTTCCCGGAGAGAGCGAAAAGCAATTTGAAACCCTTGCAAACTTTGTAAAGGAAACAAAGTTTGACCGTCTTGGTTGTTTTGCTTACTCTGCGGAGGAAGACACCGTTGCGGGCGCTATGGAAAATCAAATAGACGAACAAACAAAAATCGACCGTGCGGATAATATTATGCAACTTCAAATGACCGTTTCGGAAGAAAGATGACAGACGATCATCGGAGATACTCTTGAAGTTTTAATCGAGGGGTATGACGATTACATAAAATGCTATTTCGGCAGAAGCGAAAAAGATGCTCCCGAAATAGACGGCAAGGTTTTCTTTACCTCAACGCATCCGCTTAAAATAGGCGACTTTGTAAACGTAAAAATCTTTGATACACTTGAATATGATTTGTTAGGAGAACTGATTTAATGAACACACCGAATAAACTTACCGTTGCGAGAATTATTGCAACTCCTGTATTTATGGCAACTATGCTTATAAATTTTCCGTATCACTATCTTGTGTCACTCATTCTTTTTGTTGCGGCATCTCTTACCGATATGCTTGACGGTAAAATCGCAAGAAAAAACAATCTTGTTACAAGTTTCGGAAAGTTTTTAGACCCGCTTGCCGATAAGATGCTTACCACCGCCGCATTTTTAGGTTTTTTAAGTATTTATTCGTTTGAAAACTTTTCGCTTTACGGTTGGCAGATTACGGCTATTGTGTTTATCGTTATGTTCAGAGAATTTATGATAGCATCTTTGCGACTTGTTACCGTTTCAAGCGGCGGCGAGGTAGTAGCGGCAAATATGTGGGGCAAAGCAAAAACCGTTTCGCAGATGTTAGGTCTTGTGTTTGCACTCTTTTGCTATACCTTAACCGCAGATTTCGGCATCACCGCAATAAAAGGTGTATGCGATATAATAATTATGGTAATCTTCTGGATTTCGGCAATTCTCTGCATAATTTCGGGTATTATTTACCTAAACCACTGTAAAGGATACATAAATTCATCGAAATAAGCATTGCTTTTATAGGGGCGTGAAATTATGTTTGAACTGATAAAAGAAGATATAAAAGCCGTTAAGGACAGAGACCCTGCGGCAAAAAGCACACTTGAAATATTTTTTCTGTATCCGGGTGTAAAGGCAATACGTATGTACCGCCGCGCGCATAAAGCATACCTTAAAGGGCATACCTTTACCGCGCGCCGCATATCGCAGAAAGCCGCAAGAAAAACGGGTATAGAAATACACCCCGGCGCTACTATAGGCAAACGTCTTGTAATAGACCACGGCACAGGCATTGTAATAGGCGAAACCGCCGAAATAGGCGATGACGTACTTATCTATCAAGGTGTAACTTTAGGCGGTACGGGCAAAGATATAGGCAAACGTCACCCGACGGTAGGCAACAACGTTATGATAAGCGCAGGCGCTAAAGTGTTAGGCCCTATTAAAATAGGCGATAACTCACGTGTTGCCGCAGGCGCTGTGGTGCTTAAGGACGTACCGCCGAATTCAACCGTTGTAGGTGTTCCCGCAAAGGTAGTAAAACAGGACGGTAAAAAAGTGGCAGCGCCACTTGACCAGATACATATCCCCGACCCTGTTTGGCAGGAAATAAGCCGTCTTGAAAAAGAAATAAACAAACTAAAAAAAGAAAAATAAGGTGAACTGTTAAATGAAAATTTTCAACACTCTTACCCGCTCGAAAGACGAGTTTGTGCCTATAAACGAGGGCGAGGTTAAAATCTATGCCTGCGGGCCGACGGTTTATAACTATATTCACATAGGTAACGCGCGTCCGCTCTGCGTGTTTGACGTTTTGCGCAGATACCTCGAATGGCGCGGCTATAAGGTAACGTATGTTTCAAACTTTACCGATATAGATGATAAACTGATTAAAAAAGCAAATGAAGAGGGTATTACCGTACCCGAGGTTGCAGAGCGTTATATAAAAGAATTTTGGGTTGATGCCAACGGTCTTAACGTTAAAAAGGCAACCGTAAATCCGAGAGCGACCGAGAATATAGACGAAATTATCCGCATAATCTCCGTTCTTTTTGAAAAGGGCTATGCGTATAAGGCGGGTAACGACGTTTATTTCAGAGCAAAGAAGTTTTCCTCCTACGGCAAACTTTCACATCAACCGCTTGAAGACCTTGAAGCAGGCGCAAGAATAGAGGTTGACGATATTAAAGAAAATCCGATGGATGTCTGGCTTTGGACAGGGGCTAAAGAGGGCGAGCCGTTTTGGGAGTCTCCTTTTGGCAGAGGCAGACCGGGTTGGCATATAGAGTGTTCGGCTATGA
Source organism: Clostridia bacterium (assembly GCA_024404125.1). Lineage (GTDB taxonomy): Bacteria > Bacillota > Clostridia > Oscillospirales > Acutalibacteraceae > UBA737. Next base: position 11,748 of record JAKSQL010000008.1, on the reverse strand, counting down.
GCGGCAGGTATCTCGGCAAAACGATAGATATTCACTGCGGCGGTCTTGACCTTATCTTTCCGCACCACGAAAACGAAATCGCGCAAAGCGAGTGTGCAAACGGTTGCGAATTTTCTCACTACTGGATGCACAACGGCTTTATAAACGTGGATAACCACAAAATGTCCAAATCGGCGGGTAATTTCTTCACCGTAAGAGACGTTGCAAACGTGTACGGTTACGAGCCGATAAGATACCTTATGATTTCTTCGCAGTACCGCGGGCCCATTAACTATTCAGTTGATATTTTAGAGCAGGGCAAAAACGCGCTCGAGCGCCTTTATACCTGCCGCGATAACATTGATTTTGCGCTCAAATCCGCTAAAGACGGAAACGGCAATCCGCCCGAATTTTTAAAGTTAAGAAAACAAGAGTTTATTGATGCTATGGAAGATGACCTTAACACCGCAGATGCTCTTGCGGCGGTATTTAATCTTGTAAGGGATATAAATTCCGCAATAGCAGGCGGGGCTTATAAGGCGCAACTTACTCTCTTTGCAGAAACATTTGATGAACTTACAAACGTTTTAGGTCTTGTTTACAACCGCAAAAGTGATACTCTTGACAGCGAGGTAGAAGACCTTATAGCAAAACGTACCGCCGCACGAAAAAATAAAGATTTTGCTACGGCGGACGCAATTCGGGACAAACTAAAAGAAATGGGTATCGTTTTGGAAGATACTCCGCAGGGTGTAAAATGGAGCAAGGTATAAAACTTGAACCGATAGGAAACGGAAAAAACATCTACGTTTCCGCCCACCATGCTTTCGGTACCGATGCGGTGCTTTTAGCCGATTTTTGCAAGATAAAGCAAAATACCCGTTTTATTGATATCGGTACGGGTTGCGGCATAATCTCGTTTCTTATAAAGCGCGATTACGAAAAGGCAACCGGTGTGGGTGTGGATATATCGGGTGAAGCAATTATTCTTGCAAACCGTACGGTAACAGACGGCGGCTTTGATAATCTTTCGTTTATCGAAAGCGATATAAAAGACTTAAAGGGCAAAGTGGATTTCGGTTCCTTTGATTTGGTGATTTCAAATCCGCCCTACAAAGCGGAGAACGCGGGCATAAAAAGTAAGGACGATACTGTAAAGACAGCGCGTCACGAAACCGCCTGCACGTTAAATGATATCGTGCTTTTAAGCGCAAAACTGCTTAAAACCTCGGGAAAGTTATGTATGTGCCACCGCCCCGAGCGGCTTGCGTAACTGATAAGCATTATGCGAAACAACAAAATCGAGCCGAAACGTTTGCGGCTTGTATGCCAGAGATACGGCGAGCACCCGTGGCTTGTTCTTGTAGAGGGCAGCCGTTGCGGCAATACCGGTCTTGTAATTGAGCCGCCGCTTTACATTGAGGAAAACGGCGCTCTTTCAGACGAAATGAATAAAATTTACGAACCGTACAAAGCAGGTCATTAGTATAGAAGGTGTTTAATTGTCGGGTAAATTATACGTTGTAGGTACACCGATAGGCAACCTCGAAGATTTTTCTCCGAGGGCGGTAAGAATACTTTCCGAGGTTGATTTTATTGCCGCGGAAGATACACGGGTTACCTTAAAACTGCTTAATCACTTCGGCATAAAAAAAGAACTCGTATCTTATTACGAGCACAATAAGATAAGCAAAGGCGAAATTCTGATAAACCGTATTTTAAACGGTGAAAGCGCCGCCGTTGTTACCGATGCGGGTATGCCCTGCATTTCGGACCCCGGACAAGACCTTGTTGACTCCGCTCATAATGCGGGCATTGCCGTAGAATCGGTGCCGGGCCCCTCGGCGCTTATAACCGCCCTTGCAATTTCCGGATTTTCAAGCGGCAGATTTTGCTTTGAGGGTTTTTTATCGGTGAATAAAATAAGTCGCAAACAGCACCTTAATGAAATAAAATCCGAGCGGCGCACACTTATATTTTACGAAGCACCGCATAAACTTATAGCAACCCTTTCCGATATGATGTCGGTTTTGGGGAACCGCAACATCGTGCTTTGTAAAGAACTTACCAAAATTCACGAAACGGTTATGCGGACAACCTTTAAAGACGCACTTATCTTTTTTGAAACAAATACTCCGAAAGGCGAATACGTGCTTATAATAGAAGGCGAAAAAGAGGAAATAAAAGAGTATACTTTGTCTGATGCGGTAACGATAGCAAAACGTCTTGCAAACTCGGGCGAAAGTATGAGCGCGGCTGCAAAAGAAGCGGCGGCGGATACGGGAATAAAAAAAGGTGAAGTTTCTAAAATGTCGCTTATGTAAATAAAAAATTCGGGTGTGTAATATGAGTGATAAAAAAGAATTCGGTTCAAACTTCAGTTTTAACGAGGAAAATTTTGAAGATATAAGTTCCTCGAGCGGAAAAGGGGATTACTTTGAAGACATAAGTTCAAAAAGTAATAATCCCGACTTTGTTCCATTTACCGACTTTACGGGCGGTAAACATTCCGCCGCAAAGCAGAAAAAGTACGTTGTTATCGAAAAGATAAATAATTGGTGGCATTCCTTAAGCGCGGGCTTAAGAGCAACTCTTACTGTTCTTATAACCGTTCTGGTAATTGCCGTAAACATACTTTTTTGGATGTTCCCGCCTTTCCACGTAGGTTATAGGGGCAGAACATTTTTATCCGCCTGCTCTCTCCTCGGCGTAGATATTGCGGTGTTTGTTTGCGTGCTTTGGAAAAAACGAACTTTCCAACGCGTTCTTATGATAATAACTGCCGTTATCACCTCGGCGCTTATAATCATCACCACTGTTTTGTGGACACCTTTCCATAAACTTATGTACAACTACAACCCAAACATCAACTTGGGCGGCGTAACGAGAATAGACGAAGAAATAGTAAATGTTGCACTTTTCGGCATTGATACGAGAAGCCCCAAAAACTTCAGCGGTCTTTCAGACAGTATTATGATTTTAAGTCTTAACACAAAAACGAAAACCGTTAAGGTTATCTCGGTTATGCGAGACAGTTTGGTTCCCATAAAGCAAAACGGAAAGACCACCTATGCCAAAATAAATTCGGCATATTCAAAAGGCGGTCCCGAACTTGCGATACAAACCTTAAACAACACGTTTGGGCTTGACATCACCGAATACGCAACCGTAAATTTCTTCGGTATGGTTGATATTATTGATGCCGTTGGCGGAATAGATGCCACCATTACTGAAGACGAACTTGCATGGAAGGGCTCCGGCCACCCGAACCTTAACAACGCGATGGACGAAATATGCTCCGCAAAGAAATTAAATTCAAGCAAATACCATATTAAAAATGCAGGTCCGCAACACTTAAACGGCGTTCAGGCGGTAGCATACGCGAGGGTAAGAAACTGTCAAAGTATTTGGGGAACAAATAACGACTACGGCAGAACCGACCGTCAGCGCTATGTTATGGAGCAACTCTTTAACAAGGCAACTAAAATGAGCAAATCGGATTACAGGCGCCTTGCAACGTCACTTATACCCTGCACCGAAACAAGTCTTGATATTGATAATATACTCGACCTCGCTTTCTCAATACTCCTTAAATCTCCTAAATTCGAGCAGTTGAGAATTCCGCAAAACTCTCCCGAAATGAACTTTATCATGCCTGCTCCGCAAGGTGCTTTCGGCAGTGTGGTTTATTACGATATTCATTACGTTGCAAAACTTCTCCACGCCGTAATTTACGAGGATATGACAATAGAGGAATACGTTGCCGAGCACGGTGTTGAGAAAAACGATTGGTATCGCAAAGAAGTAGGCGGCGGCAGTTATCAAAAGCCGACCGAGGACACCGAAAGCGACGTAAGCAGTACGTCTTCCGATACCTCTACTCCGCCTAAAAAAGAGGATAATTCTTCCGTTGATACCTCGTCAAAAGAAGATGAAGATACCGAAGATACAAGCAGCGACAGCAGCGATACTTCTTCCACCGAAGACGAATCGTCACAAAGTGAAGATACTTCTTCGCAGGAAGAAACCGAAAGCAAAACCGAAGAATAGGTGAGTTTTATGAACTGCGAAAACTGTTCCAATTACGTTTACGATGATGAAACCGACACTTATTACTGTGACGTTTCGCTTGACGAAGACGAAATGGGAAGATTTTTAACCGGCAACACCAAAAACTGCCCCTATTTCGATTTTTATGACGAATACAAAATAGTAAGAAAACAAAACTGATTATTTTGAAGGTGTTTATTTGTTGTACTTTTACCTTGTGGCATCCGCCGCTTTAATACCCATACTTGACCGCTTTTTTAATATTCTGCGTATGCCTTATTCGTGGTATTTGGTGCCGCTCTTGTTTATCGCATTTTTTATCGGGTTTATAATCATTCACGCGGCGGTGTTGTTTATATCGCTTATGTGTGTTGACGTAAATAAGCCCTGCAATAAGCAAAGTCCGTATTATAGGGCGCTTATAACCTCATCGCTTAACCTTGTGTTTAAACTTTTAAGGGTACACGTTCACACTTGCGGTAAAGAAAAGATTCCCGAAAATGAAAGGGTGCTTTTGGTATCAAATCATATTGATAATGTAGACCCCGCGATTTATCTGCACGAATTTCCCGACCTCCAACTCGGTTTTATAGCAAAAAAAGAAGTTTATGAGACTATGCCGATTGTGGCAAAAGTAATCCATAAGTTAAACGGCTTACCTATTGACCGCGATAATGACCGCGAGGGTGTAAAAACAATAATAAAAGCAATAAAAACCGTAAAAGACGATATTGCGAGTATCGGCGTTTTCCCCGAAGGGTACACATCAAAAACGGGTGAATTGCAACCTATGAGGAACGGAGCTTTTAAAGTTGCCACCAAAACGGGTGCAAAGATAGTGGTTTGCACCGTTTGGGATACAAGAAAGGTAGTAAAACGGCTTTTCTTTCACCGCACCGATATTTACGTTAATGTTGCGGGTGTTATAGATACAAAAGAACTTCCCCAAACCGCAGAAATAGGTCAAAAGGTCTTTGATATGATGAACGAAAGTTTAAACGAGCAAAAGCAAAAAAGTTAAATCTTAATAAAAGTAAAGGGCGATGCCGAAAGTTTTCGGCATCGCCCTTAAACTATATACAAACTATGTGTTGACTGTTTTTTGCGGCGGTCAGCCGCACTTCGTTTTTCCGGCGACACGTGCGGCGGAAAACTCCTTATGGGCGAAAATCGTCCTTTTAAGGCGGTTTTCAAGAGTACAGGGGTGGTATTGGCGGGGGATAAAGCGCAATCCAAAGGGCATAGCCCTTTGAGTGAGCGGCATCGCCGTCCAAAATATTAAAACTTATATTCACAAACGGGTGCGTGCACTTGCCTTTGGTCTTCAGGCGGCAGTTGCATATAATCACCGTACTCGAAAGAAAGATATCCGTCATAATCCTTAACGCCCGAAAGCATATGTCCCTCAAATTCGTACTCCGCAGTTTCAAAGAACCATTCTTTCGGGGTGGAGAATTTTTCATTTAGTTTATGCTTTCGCATCTTTCCTATTGACGGGAAAAGCAAAGTCCTGCAACCGCATTTGTTTTCGTTGCGGCTTTTTGATGCCATTTTTTCTACCCTTTTAAATACTTTCTTAACCGGTATTAAAGACATCAGTTTGTAAATAGCTCTTGTAAATACGTTTTCGCTCGGCGAATATTTGCCGACTTCGGAATAAAGGATTTTTCTTAAAACAAAACAGTAAAAGTCTTGCCAAATCTGACCTATAATACAGCAGGGCACGTCGTCAAGCGGAAACACGTCTACAAACACACCGGTTTTGCATTTTATATGTTCTTGACCTACTCTTACATAGGTAGTTCCGGTACGGCGAAGTTTACCGTAGCCCCAACGGTAATAAGGGTCGGTTTCGTGGTCTTGAAAATAGCAAAGTTCGGGATCAAGTTCCCCTGCAACCTTTTTAAACTTTTCATATTCCTCACGAAGCATCGCAACGTCTGCATCATCGTCCCACGGGATATATCCCTTATGACGTACTGCGCCTAACATTGTACCGCCAGCTATAACATATTTTATACCGTGTGCTTTGCAAACTCTGTCAAACTCTACAAGCATATCGGTCTGCAAAAGTTGCATTTTTCGGAATTCTTTTTTTGTAAGTTCTTTAACTTCTTTCATCAGTCTGCCTTCCCGCCGGTCATAACGTTATTGGTTTTTTTATCGGTTATATCACAAACTATCTCGCTTATCTTTTCAGATATTTCCTGCGAAATGTTGCTGTGTCCCTCACCGCTCTTTACCGCTTTTACAAACTCGACAAGTTCTTGCCTTATACCCTCGCCGTCAAGCTGATAAAAATATCTGCGATTGTTGTTCGGATTTTCATATCTTATTTCAAAATAATCGGTTTTCCACCACGGGGCAGGTACATATATATATCCTTTAGTACCCGAAACGATAAGTTCACCCTCCGCTTTAATGCCTTTGCCTACCTTTACGGTGGCGGTGGCATTGGGGTAAGAAAAGTTTATCTTGGTAAACAAATCAAAATCGCCCTGCTCATCAAAGAAAAGCGAATCTGCCGTATAGGATTTATAATCGGTGCCGAGCAACTGAAATACGGGAAGCATTGCAGTAGGCCCCCACGCGCTTATACTGTTTTGACGGTTTGAAAGTTCCGCACTTCCCGAAACCTCAAATTCTTTAAGACTTGTGCAGGTAGCATCTATCGAAACAACCTGACCTATAGCACCGCTCTTAATCAAAAGCAAAAGCCGGTAGTAAGCGGTAGCATAAGCGGTTTTTATAGCATCCATAAGAACAAGGTTTTTCTCTTTTGCCAACTTAAAAAGTTCTGCCGTCTGCTCTTTTGACATACATATCGGTGACTCACACAAAACGTGTTTTCCGCACTCGAGCGCTTTTTTAATAAGTTCATAATGCCGTTTTGCTCTTGAAACGATATATACAGCATCAACCTTTTTAAGCATTTCCTCATAAGTGTCTGTAACGAAAACTTTTTTCTCTTTTGCAAGGTTAATAAGGTTTTCGTTATTCGTACAAACCGCAAAAAGTTCGGCGCCGTTTACAAAAGTGCACTCTTTCATATACTTTTCGGCAACGTTGTTGTTACCCATAACGCCCAACTTTACAGTGCGTCCCTTTGCGCGAAGTTCGGTGCTTGATACACCCTCGGTGCGCTCAAGATATACAACTTTACAGTATTCGTTAAGGTAATCGAATTTTCCTACCCAGTCGGAGCCGACGGTGAATATATCAATGCCGAGCCGCTTGATATCGTCTATTTTCTGCCCCTCGTATTCCTCAACTATTATCTCATCTGCAAGACCTGTTGCCTTTACCGCCTCTATCCTCTCCATGAGCGACTGTTCAACATTTACTTTGCCGCGGCTTTTATCAAAATCGTCCGCCGTAACGCCTACAATAAGCCAGTCACCGAGCGCTTTTGCGCGTTCAAGCAATCTTATGTGACCGAAATGCAGTAAATCATAGGTACCGTAAGTGATAACTTTTATCATTTATATCAGATTCCTTTTTTGCATATCTTTAAGGGCTGCTATAAGTTTATCGTTGTCCGAAATTTCGAGCGCTCCTATATGACCTACTCTGAAAACCTTTTCTTTAAGGTCGCCTCCGTTAGGACAAACCCAAATTTCATATTCGTCTTTAAGCACGGTAAAAATATCGTACGCCGAAACGTTGTTACGCGGTCTTAAAGGGGTTACCGCATTCGAAAGACTGTTTGAAACTATTTCAAACGGCATACCTTTTATCTTATTCCTGAAATCTTGTGCAATAGCGGCAATTTTTTCAGTCTCGCTCTTTCTGCCGCCGTTTGCCTTGATTTTTTTAAGGCGCGCGTTTATCTGTAACAGTGTGCTTACCGCAGGCGTAAACGGTGTTTGCCCTCTTTCGCCGTTTGAAAGTGCCGACTTTAAGTCAAAATACATACATCCTGAATTATGAGTGGCAATTCTTTGCTGCGCTTTTTTTGAAAGTACCATAACCGATACTCCGGGAGGGCAGGCAAGTGCCTTTTGCGAGCCGGTAATCATTATGTCCGCACCGCATTTTTCCATATCAAAGTCATCTGCAAGAAAACTGCTTATTGCATCAACTATAAGAAAAATACCGTTTTCTTTGCAAAAGTCACCTATAAGGTCGGGGTCATAGTGTACTCCCGTAGAGGTTTCGTGTATGTTTACAAGCAGTGCAGTGTATTTTTTATCGGGCAGGTTTTCAAGGTCTTCTTTTGTAAGCGTTTTGCCGACCTCTAACTTTATCTCGGTAAGCGGAATTTCGTGCAATGCGCAAATATCCGCAAACCTTTGTCCGAAGCCGCCGCCGTTTACTACGATTACGTTGTCATTTCTATCAAGTGTGTTTATTACCGCCGCTTCCATAGATGCAGTTCCCGAGCCGGTAATAAATACCGCTCTTGCACCTTCGGGAGCATTTGCAAACTCACACATCAGTTTTTCGTTTTCAAACATTTTTTCGGAAAACTCGGGGGTACGAAAATACGGTGCGCTTTTTGCGCCTATTTCTTTAACCTCTTCGGTTGACTGAACGGGACCTACGGTAAAATTTATCATTTTGTTTTCTCCTTTGAAACCTTTGTCTTTTTTGAAAAAGTGTTATAAAGCCAAACTTTTTGTCGGTTGCCGTAAACGTATTTCTGCCATAGCAGTTTAAGCGTAGGCCCTTTATACCATTTCTTTATCAGTTGTTTGTAACTAAGTGTTTTAAGGTCATCTGCAAACTCGGCACGGTTTTTGTTATCGGATATCGGCTTTCTCATGGGTGACTGATATTTAAGCGCGTCTTCAAATTTAAGTTCTCTGCCGTTCATATACGGCTTTGCAAGCGAAAACGCCTCTTTGCCCTTTTCGGTGTTGCAAACAACAAGCGATGCGCCTTTGTTCTTTTCGTATAAATCGGGGCAGTAGATATGCACTCCCCACAAATCACCGAGGGTTATATCCGCAACCCTGCTATCATTGGCAAAAGGACATTTATAGCAAGACGGTCTGCTCATCAAATGGTCAAGCCATATCTTCCAAAACGGATTAAACCAACGGTCTTTCTTTAATACTTTACCGTTTTCAAGAACGGTTTGCATTGCCTCAAAGTCCCACTTGTTACGGTTTTTATATCGGTAATCAAGACTTTTTACAGGTGCGCCGTATTTATCCCTTATCCACTCGCCGTACTTTTCGATATACAGCGGTGACGGCACTCCCTCGCAAACCACTTCAACTGTAAGCAACTTATCATAAGTTTTACCGTTTAAAAACGATAAAAGCCCTGCAATTTGACACGGTGTTCCCGAAAACAGCACCTTTTTGCCGTCTGTAAGCGCCTCTTTTGCCTTTATATAACTGTCTTTTATATCGCTTTGAGAATATTTTGATTTTCTGAACTTACAAAGTTCTTTTTTATCGGTTATGCCCTCGTGATAAACCGAAAGGGCTTTGCTTACGGCGCCGAAAATAACATAGTCCTTATCGCACCAACTGTCCGCTATTGCGGAAAAAGCGCCACCCGATGTGCTGTTTTCCAAAACTTCGTCGCTTTTATTACTGCCGCCGAACGCATATTTATTTTCACTAAAGCGTTCCGGCATATTTACGTTAGGACATACCTTTTTACATAATCCGCAGTCAATACACTTTGCCGCGTCTGTATAAGGATACCAAAATCCGTCGGTATCGCGCCTTAAATCTATCGCGCTTTTAGGACACGCTTGCTTGCAGGCAGAACAACCGAAACAGTCTGCCTTATCATAACTTTCCGGATAAAAACCTCTTTTATCAACTTCCGAAAAATCGCCCGAAAGTTCCGCTTTTAAAAACTCTAACGAACGTTTGGCGTTCTTTTCTATTCTCTTATGCACCGCGGTATAGTCTATTTCTTCGTCACTTACAAAGTCACCGCTTGTTACAACACGGTCTTTTAAACCGAACAAACTCATAAGTTCTTCGATTTTATTATCGCATTGCTCTCTTGAAAAGACTGAAAACGGCCTGCCGTACTGTACCGAAAATATCGCCCCGTGGAAAGAATTTGTAACAACATAATCGGCATATTTTACAAGGGATAAAAATTCCTCTACCCCTGCCTCATAAAACATTTTGTGCTTTTTTGCGTTCTCGGCATACAAACTGATTTCTATGATTTTTAAATTCTTTTCTTTTGCAATTTTCTCGGCACATTTTTCCATTTCGGGATTGTAACGCCTTGCATATAAAAGCAGATACGGACTGTCTTCAAGGCGCTTTTCGGCTATGGTATCATAGTCTTTTGCCGTAAGCAAAAGGGTAGGGTCTACAACCCTTGTGCAAGGTACGTCGGTATGGCGCTTTACATAAGAAACCATATTTTCTTCTCTTAAGGCGATTGCCTTGAAGTTTTGCAGTCTGCGGTTTAGTTCTTTATAACTTTCACTGTTAAAATGTGAATCGCCGAAACTCGCGGCGTATGCTACGGTATACGAATTCTTCATAGACGGATATTCGGCATAATAACCGCCATCAAAACCGAATTCGTCTATACAAAAAATAGTATCGCTGCCGCAAACAAACCCGTCAAGATTTTCATTTTTTACTGCGGTATCAAAATTTTCTTTATAGTAAACCGTTTTTGTGCGCTCGAATCTATCGGTATAAAACTTTTCAAACTTTTTATAATTTTCTCTTATTGCAGGCAAACTTAACTCGCACTGACGTTTATATTCACTGTCGGAATCCCACATGTTTTTCATTGGGTTTAACGGGTCTTTGTCTTTTAAAATATCAGGACAGTAATCCATAAGCACCGGTTTTGCAAGTTTCGTACCTTCTATTGCGCGGCAAAGCGCCCACGACTGCAATGCAGAGCCGTAGTTTGTAAAATTGCAATGTATATTGTAACTTACTATACCAAACCGTTTCACTTAAAATCCTCCAAAGATTAAGCTTCCGTCAGCACTTCGTCGCTATCCGGAAATTTTAGTTTATAGGGAAAATGATTTTTTCTTTTTTCTACCGGAGGCAATTCCATATAGTTGCCGAAATCTTTTTTAAGATTTGTGTCATACTCTTTCATAAGCCGCATTTTAGTATCCTCAAAATCAAATTCAACGGTAGGCAATATATCTGCTTTCTTTACAAATCCGTTGCCCAATTTCTGCGGAAAAAACCATTCGTAATTTTCGCTCTCAACACCGTTATATTTAACGGCGGTTTTATATGCCTTATTGTAAAGGAATTTATGCGAAACCCGAAACAGATTAAGTAAAAACCAAACCGTTGCCGTTGCCGCGTGAGCGATTTTCCCCTTTATTCCGCCAAAGGGCACATAAGGAAACGGAATATGCTTTAAAATAAGAAGTTTTGAATATATGAATGCTTTACGCTCTCTTCTCTTGCGCTCTTTTTCACTGTCCGGCGCTTCGTCAAGCGGATAAACATCAAGAAAAATGCCAAGTGGCGCAGTGCTTCCTTTAAGGGCATACTCTTGAAAACGGGTTCCTTTAAGGGTAAGGCGCGCAGTCATAAGCGGGAAAGTATCAAACTTATCCGCACTCATAATAAAGTATTTATCAGAATAATCTCTTTCTATTATCTTGACTAATTTTTCAAAGTCCTTACGGGGAATTGCAACGTCTATATCATCGTCCCACGGGATAAAGCCGCCGTGTCTTACGGCACCTATTGCGCTGCCGGCAAATCCGTAATATGTAAAAACGTTTTTATCGCATATTTCTGCAAAATC
>JAKSQL010000079.1 GCA_024404125.1 Clostridia bacterium | reverse complement strand
AAAGTTAAAGCGGAAGACGTTAAATTTTTGCCGCTTTATATGGGCATTGACGGCGAAAAAGGTCAGGGCCTTTGCATAGGTACCGAAAACTATATCGCGATAAACAAAAATGCTTCAAAGGAGCAACAGAAGGCATCTCTTGATTTTCTTGAATGGCTCTTTTCAAGTGAAAAAGGTAAAGACTACGTTACAAATAAATTCAACTTTATTACCCCGTTTAACACCTTTAGCGACAGTCAACTACCGAATGACCCGCTTGCAAAAGAGGTTGTAAAATATATGCGTGACGATGCCGTTACTACGGTACCGTGGATATTCACATCTTTCCCGAGCGATACTTTTAAGAAAAATGTAGGCAGTGCGCTGCTTGACTATGTTCAGGGCGATAAACAGTGGAAAGACGTAGAAGCGCTTATAAAATCAGAGTGGAAGAGTGAACGCAAGTAATGGACAAAACCTTAAAACGTTGGTCGCCCATATTCGTTTTGCCAACCTTTATCGCATTTCTTATTTCGTTTCTTATTCCGTTTGTACTCGGACTTTATCTGTCGTTTTGCAATTTCAGAACGGTAACCGACGCACGTTTTACGGGGCTTGAAAACTATATTTTGGCATTCAGCGAAAATAAGGACTTTTTAAATTCGCTTAAATTTACGGTGCTTTTTACGGTTATTGCCGTTATCACGATAAACGTTATTGCTTTTTTCTTGGCGCTTGTTCTCACAAAAGGAATTACGGGTACTAACCTTTTCAGAACCGTATTTTTTATGCCCAACCTCATAGGCGGAATAGTGCTCGGATATATTTGGCAGGTTATAATTAACGGTGTACTTTATAACTACGGTTACTCGATTACCTCAAATGCGAAATTCGGGTTTATAGGTCTTGTTATTCTTATGAACTGGCAAATGATAGGTTATATGATGATTATTTATATCGCGGGAATACAGAATATATCAACCGATATTATGGAGGCGGCAAAGGTTGACGGTGCGGGAAAATTTGTGACACTGTTTAATATAACGATACCGTCGGTTATGCCGTCTATCACAATTTGTCTGTTCTTAACCATCACCAATTCATTTAAACTCTTTGACCAAAATTTAGCACTTACCGCAGGTGCGCCGTCTAAAAAAACTCAGATGGTGGCACTTGATATATACAACACCTTTTACGGCAGAAGCGGTGCTGAAGGGCAAGGTCAGGCGAAAGCGGTGATTTTCTTTATTATAGTTGCCGTTGTAGCCCTTTTGCAACTCTACTTTACGCGCAGCAGAGAGGTCGAAAACTGATGGCAAAATTTAAAAATTCAATAAGCGTAATTCTGCTCACACTCATTTCGGCAGTGGTATTATCCCCCGTATTTATAGTGCTTTTAAACTCTTTCAAATCAAAGTTTTATATAAGTCAAACACCTTTTGTATTGCCGAACAAAGATACCTTTGCGGGTCTTGAAAACTATACCGGCGGAATAAGAAGTACGGGGTTTTTTACGGCTTTTTTATGGTCGCTTTTTATTACCGCCTTTTCAGTGCTGGCAATAGTGTTTTTTACCTCTATGACCGCTTGGGCAATAGTTCGTGTTAAAACCGTTTTTCATAAAATACTTTACTATTTATTCGTCTTTTCGATGATAGTTCCGTTTCAAATGGTTATGTTCACTATGTCTAAAATTGCGAACGTATTAAAACTTGATAATCCGCTCGGGATTATCCTCATATACCTCGGATTCGGTGCGGGACTTTCGGTATTTATGTTTTGCGGATTTATAAAATCGGTGCCGCTCGGCATTGAGGAGGCGGCCACAATAGACGGTTGCAATCCGCTTCAAACCTTTTTCGGTGTGGTTTTCCCGATATTAAAGCCGACCGCGGTAACGGTTGCGATATTAAACACTATGTGGATTTGGAACGATTATCTTTTGCCCTACCTTGTTATAGGAAACGATTATAAAACAATACCGATTGCAATTCAGTATCTTAAAGGCGGTTACGGCTCCATTGATATGGGCGCTATGATGGCAATGCTCGTTCTTGCCATAATTCCCGTAGTGGTATTCTATCTTACGTGCCAAAAATTTATCATTAAAGGAGTAGCGGCAGGTGCGGTTAAAGGGTAAAAAAGAGCGCGGAATACTGTTTCCGCTTGCAAGCATTAACACACCTTACGGTATAGGTGACCTTGGTATCTGTGCTTATGATTTTATTGATTTTTTAAGTGAAAGCGGTCAGGATTATTGGCAAATTCTACCGCTTGTGCCGATAGATAAATACGGCTCACCCTATAAATCAAGTTGCGCTTTTGCGGGTGAAATACTTTATATCGGTCTTGACTTTCTTGTGCGTGACGGTCTTGTTTCGCAAAATGACCTTAAAGCATACGAATATACCGAAAGAATTGATTATAAAAAGGTGAGAAATTATAAAATCCCGATTTTAAAAACTGCGGCAAAACGTTTTAACACCGAGGACAAAGAGTATCTTGCTTTTTTAAAGCAAAATTCGTTTTGGATAGAGGATTATGCGCTTTTAAGTGCCGCGCTTGAAAAATTTGAAACCATGGATTTTTACGGCTTGCCGGACGGGATTAAGTACCGACTTAAAGAAGATACAGAGGAATTCTCCGTTTTAAATAAGTCGCTGATAAATTTTTATAAGATTACTCAATTTTTATTTTACCGACAGTACTTTGACCTAAAGTACTATGCAAACAAAAAAGGTGTATCCATTATCGGTGATATACCGTTTTACGTTGCACCTGACAGTGTAGATGTGTGGGCAAATCCGCAATATTTCGTATTAAACCGTGACCTTACTCCGAAAGAAATTGCAGGGGTGCCGCCCGATATCTTTTCGTTTACCGGTCAACTTTGGGGGAACCCGATATATGATTTTGAGGCGCTTAAAAAAGACGGCTATTCCTGGTGGATAAACCGTCTTGTATTTACAAAAAATATGTACGATATTATCCGCATTGACCACTTCCGTGCCTTTGCCGAATACTACGTTATAGACCAAAAAGAAAAAACCGCCGAAAACGGTTATTTTGAAACAGGAATAGTAAGTATTTTATTTGACAAGGCGGAAAAAATAACAGGTAAACTCAATATAATCGCCGAAGATTTGGGCGGTGAAAAGGACGAAAAGGTACAGTCGCTAATTAAAAAAACGGGGTTTGCGAATATGAAGGTTATACAGTTCGCTTTTGACGGGGAAAAAGATAATCCCTTTTTACCCGAGAATTTCGAGTATAACTGCGTTTGTTATACGGGTACTCACGACAACGATACCGCAATGGGTTTTTATGACACAACTACCGTAAAGCAAAGAATAATTGCCGACCGTATTCTGCCTTATAAATCGCAGTTGCCTTTTGCTCACAGAATGATACGGTTTGCTATGGAGTCGGGTGCTAAACTTGTGATTATTCCGCTTCAGGATTATATGTGTCTTGGTAACGTATCAAGAATAAATACCCCCGGTACAAATACGGGTAATTGGGATTATAAACTGCCCGAAAACGCATTAAACAACGAACTTATAAAAACAGTAAAAGAACTGTCAAAAAGATAAAAAACGGATGCTTTTAAAAGCATCCGCTTTTTTAAAGTACGATATAGAAAAATATTGCCACAAACTGCAAGACACTGCCTATGATTACAAAAATGTGAAAAAGTGAATGCATATATCTTTTTTTGGTACCGATGCCGTACAAAACTGCACCTACGGTATAAAAAATGCCTCCTGCAAGAAGCCACAAAAATGCCTCTTTGCCTATTGCTCTTATTGTTGGCTTTACCACTGCTATAATGCACCACCCCGAAAGTATATAGCAGGTCATTGAAAGCGTATTGTATTTTTTTAAATCTATTGCGGTAAAAGCGCAGGCGACCGCGCAAAGCAACCAAACAAATCCGAAAACGCCCCAACCGAGTGCCAAAGAAACCTTTGTAAGACCGCAAAGGGCAATCGGAGTATAGGTTCCGCCTATTAAAAAATATATAGTACAGTGGTCGATTACCTGCATTACCTTTTTGCCGGTACAAAGATACAGCCCGTGATATACACTTGACACACAGTATAAAAGCACAAGCGAGCCACCGTATACGGCACTTGTTACTATGAGCATTGGGTTAAGTTTTATTGCCGAAAAAACAACACACAAAGCACAGGCAATAACGGCGAAAGCACCTCCTACTATATGGGTTACGGTATTGAGCCGTTCCTCTTTTTGAGTGTAGTCGGGCAAAATTCTGTCGCTTAGTTTTGTTCGTTTTATCATACGCATCGCTCCTTTGAGTTCAGTATATTTAAGTTTTGACAATATGTCACCCTACTAAACAAAAAGTGCTCTCTACGCAATAAAAAAAGCGAGTAGAGTTTACAATTTAAACTCTACTCGCAGGAGAAACTGCTTATTTTTCGGTTTCTATACGTATGTTTTCGCCTTCGACAAGAAATGTCAAAGTACCGTCAAGGTCGGTGCGATAAACCTTTGCACCCGCCGTTTCAAGACGTGAAAGTGCTTGCTCGTGAGGATGCGAATACTGATTTCCGAGTCCTACCGAAATAACCGCGTATTCGGGAGTCGCTTTAAGCAAAAAGTTTTTAGATGTTGAGGTGCCGCTGCCGTGGTGACCGACTTTTAAAACGTCACAGTCAAAATTTATACTGTCCGCCATAAGCTTTTTCTCGGCAGCATTCCCCGCGTCTCCCGTAAAGAGAAACTTCTTACCGTTTATTTCCGCCATAACAAAAATACTTTTATCGTTTTCATCGTCAAGTTCGGGATAATATCCTATTACCGTAATCTCAAACTCGCCTACGTTAAAGTGCATACCTTTTACCGCGGAAAATACCTCACCGTCTTCCGCTAAAACCGACTGCCGTACATACTTTGCATAGTCAATTTTCTCTTTTGTTTTTGACATTTCGGGCAGTATGAGATTATTTACCGTAAACCTCTCTACTACATCGCTTAATCCGCCCGTGTGGTCGGTATGGTAATGGGTTATAAGCAAAGCATCTATTGTTTTTATACCGTCTTTCTTAAGCGTATTACATATATCGTACGCCGTTTCGGTATCACCCGTATCAATAAGCGCCGTTTTACCGTTACTGTATATCAAAGCACAGTCGCCCTGACCTACATCGTAAAAACGTATAAAATCAGACGCACCGTCGGTATACGGAGAGTAACCTAACTTTTTTGAAACGTCACTCCAAGTAGGTGAGTTCTTACCGTCCGAAAAAGTGATAATCAACGAAACAATCGCAAGTATACCCGCAATTATCGCCAAAAGCGCCGTTCGTATTCGCTTATACTTTCTTATGTTCAATTATTCTTCTCCCGCCATTCGTTCCATAAGTTCGTCTCTTGTTATAAGTACCTTACGGGGTTTTGAGCCCTCAAACGGACCTACCAC
>JAKSQL010000078.1 GCA_024404125.1 Clostridia bacterium | reverse complement strand
TGCAAAAATATATTGATGATGCAAAAGCGGGAAATTTAACCATAGAAGTACTTGACAGTTTGATGAGCAGTATTGATTCACTGTCAAAACACAATAAAGACGGTCAAATACCCTTAAATATTTCGGCAAGACAACTATCTGATTTGTTTAATGGCATTTATGACTTTACCAAACGTATGGCAGAAGCAAACGAATTTGATGCTCATAATATCAAAGCACCAAACCGATTTTCTAAAAACAAAGTTCTTGATCTTCAAAATTATTTAAGTATCCAACGAGAAATCCTATCAAAAGTCGCATAAAGATTATTATTGCAAACAATAAAACACAACAGTAAAAATTACCAAAACGGGGAGACAGCAGAATGGTACATCATATTTTTTCGTACATTAAGCAAAAGATACATAAATTATCCCTGAAACAAATTGCAATTACGGTTCTTGCAGTTTTTCTTTGTCTGCCATGTGGCTGTAAAAGTGAAAACAGTAAACAAACAGTAAGTGATATTGAGCAGTCCGTAGATGAAGAATTGGAAGATATAGACTTTATCGCCAAATCAACTGTTTTGGTTGGAAAAAACACTTTTAGATGCGGCAAATAAAGATTTAAAATGTATCATTGTAGGCCATGCGGGATTTTCGGGTATTTGGTCTTCTTCGCCCGATGCCGAGCAGGTAAGAAAAATATTCAAAACGGCAAACGAAATACGCAAGGGTACGGTTTTATTGTGCTTAAACGGTCATTACCATACAAATCATATTCAAAAATCGGAAGATATAGTTTATTCGATGTAAATTCGGCATTGAACGGAGTTTGGACCTCACAATCGAGCAAACATTACGATGATACGCATACGTTTATGTTTGAAAACTATGATAAAAACGGTGCTTTTATAAGTGCCGAAAAAATGGCTTTGAACAAACTTTCTATGGGAAATCAAACTTGGTTTTTCAAAGATCCGTTAAGTGCTGTTGTAACTGTGAACGAACGCGGTGAAATAAAAATAGAGGGACAACAAACCGAGTACATATACGGTGTTGTAAACCCGAATAACAGCAATCCACCGTATATTTCCTCTGCAAGTTTTAAAATGAATTGAAAAATTGTTGTATGGAGGATTATATGAAACGCTTGGTTTCAGTTTTGATGGTTTTGTTAATTTGCTTGTTATGCAGCTGCAAAAGTAAAGAAGAAACGGTAAGCAGTAATATTGAATCAACTGCTTACAGCAAAGAGCAAAACGGTAATATATCTTCAAAAAGCAATTTGAATACAAGCAGTAACAACAGTGCCTTAAAGGGTGAATCGCATCCGGAAACAACAAATACAAAAGAAACAGAAGAACAGTATGTTTTTCAGGAGTTGCAAAATGATGATTTTGAAGACTCTAAAGAACTTTTGTGCGAAGAAACGGTAAAGTGTTACAGTTTTAACGGGGATTGCTACCGTATGCCCGTTTTTTCGCGCCTTACATATACGGATAAAAAATCAGGAATAACACTGCCGTATGTTTTATATGTGCCAAAGCAAAAAGAAGCAGGCGGGTGTCCTGTTTATCTGTTTCTTCACGGCGCGGGCGAGCGCGGAGACACTTACAACCATTATTACTCGCAAATACAAAGAGCATTCAGTGTTGCGGGTGATTATTTATCGCGGGCAATAGTGATTGCGCCGAGCACTACCTTAACTGCCGCCATAATAAAATTTACCGCTATGCCTATATAAGAAGTAACGGCAATAATTCCTTCACGCAAGTCTGGGTTTTGACGGAAAATTTTATATATAAGTTTCATATTTTCTCCTTTTGGTCTTGAGTTTATTATGCTTATAGTATGCCACGTAAAAAACGATATAACAAAACCCCCGTACAGTGTACGGGGGTTTTAAGCGATATAAAACTTGCTATTTTTGTTTTTGTGTTGATAATATGCGGTTTTCAAGTTTAATGTATAACTTTGTTTTTAGAAGTCTGTCGGTTATAACGTGAAGGGATTTTGCAGAAATTACGGTTGCCGCGGTGCATAGAAGCAGACCCAAAAATGCAAAAAGTGAATTTGAAGGGTTAAGCAACCTTACAACCGCCATAACAACCTTATGTTGCACTAAAAAGACTGCATAAGAAATTGCACTCAAAGCGGTAAAGGTTTTGCAAAGCGGTTTGCTTTTCATAACCGCATTACCGATAAACGAAAGTATGATAAACATACATATCGCGGTGGCAAAAATAATAATATCATACGGTATAAAAGGAAGTTTAACCGTCAAAAGCAGCACAATAACAACGGCAGAGATAATAAGCGAAAATTTATTTTTAAGCAGAATGTCTTTATTGTCAATAAATATAATTCCCGTAAAAAAGCTTGCAAGGCAGGGAAAAATATTTATTGAGGGGTCTACGGTAAATAATTTTTTTATAAATGCAGTAGCATATAAACAAAAAACAAGTGCCAAGGTAAGCAAAGCGGATTTTTTATATAGTCGTAAAATGAGTGGATAAAGTATGTAAATAAATATAATTACTCCTAAAAACCATTCGCCTACCTGATAATAGTTTGGTGACGATACTACGAAAAAGTAGCCGTCAACACCGAAAAGGGAAAGCAACAGTTTTATCGGATTTCCTGCGTAAAAAAGTTTATTTTCCATTATAACCTTTACTATAAAGCACGGTATAAATGCGGTATAATACATAGGGTAAATGGACTTAAACCGTTTGTAGTAAAAATTTTTCGGTTTGCCGGTATCGCAGTTGTTGTAAAACAAAAGCGCTCCAGATAGCATAAAAAACACCTTTACGATTGCAAGCGCCATTTGAGGATTTTCGAGATACTTAACAAATCCCGAATGTGCGGCGGGATTTAAACTTACACAAAAATGGTATAACATTATGTAGAACGCACAAACTGTACGTATAAAATCAAAACAGAGTATTCGCTCTCTTTTCGGCATATTCTTCTCCTTTAAAAATTCAGATTGACTTTACATATCGTGTTTAAGAAACCGTTATCTTTTCAAATTTACATTCTCGGCAATCTCTTTCATAAGCGCCGTTCCACCTTAACATACCGGCTTTTAAGGTGAAATATCCCTGTCGGTCGGCGTATATTGTTTTCTTTTTAAGAGTTCCGTCTTTATCGGCAACTACTTCTTCTTTCATTTCGTCGGTATAAGATAAAATATTATTTTCAAGTAAAGTTACGTTCATAGTCCATTGAGTATATTCGCTTACCGAACTGCCCCATATAACCGATATTACCGCGGTGGCATCACCCGTTCGTTTTAAAATCGCGGTCGCTTGGTGACTTGTTCTATCAAAATACTGACCATCAAGTTCTTGAATTTTCGAAGTGTCACTTACTGCTTTTTGATTGGTAATGGGTGCAAAAAAAGAACTTGTTTCGTCTTTGGTACAACCTGCAAGAAAACTCGCCGATATTACCGCTATCAAAAACATAACAATAATTTTTTTCATAATTTTAATCCTCTTTAATGCCCATTTTTTCTTTTAGCCCGCCAAGACTTTTATCGTACTGCGCCTTACTTATTGCACCGTTTTTTAAAAACATATCAAGCATTTGTTTTTGATTTTCATAAAGTTGTATTTTTTTATCGTTTTCGTTCATAAAATCACCCATTTTTTACATTTTATCATATTTTGTAAAAATGTAAATACCGTATTGAAAAAATCAGTAATTTATGGTAGAATTTTTTTTATAAATTTAACTAAAGAGGAAATATATGTTAAGGAAATACATAGGCGATAAAAAGTTTTATAAGCGCGTTCTTGCGCTTACAATACCGATAATGGTGCAAAACGGCATAACAAACTTTGTTAATATGCTTGATAACGTTATGGTCGGAAGGGTAGGCACCGTGCAAATGACGGGGGTTGCGGTAAGCAACCAACTTATATTCGTTTTCAATCTTTTGATATTCGGCGCGATTTCGGGCGCGGGTATATTCGGCGCGCAATATTTCGGCAACGGCGATAACAAGGGCGTTCGTGATACATTCAGATTTAAAGTTGTGTTCTGTACGTTTATGACAGTGCTTGCCTCTTTGCTTTTCATATTCAAAGGCGAGCCGCTTATAAGCTTGTATCTTAAGGGTGACGGCGATGCCGCCGACATAGCAAATTCCATGCAGTATGCCAAAAATTACCTGCTTATAATGGTCATTGGCTTTATTCCTTATACCGTTGCGCAGTGTTATTCAAGTACTCTCCGCGAAACCGAGCATGCCGTTTTGCCGATGACAGCGGGAATTGTTGCGGTATGTGTAAATTTGTTTTTAAACTATGTTCTTATATTCGGACATTTCGGCGCGCCCAAACTCGGTGTTGAGGGTGCCGCGATAGCAACCGTAATTTCAAGATTTGCGGAACTGTTTATAGTTGCTTTCTGGACCTATTTGCACAAATACGATAATCCGTTTATTATAGGCGCGTTTATCAGTTTCAGAGTGCCGGTAAAACTCGTAAAGCAAATATTCTCAAAAGGTCTTCCGCTTATGGTAAACGAAACCCTTTGGGCGCTCGGTATTGCTATGCTTAATCAAAGATATTCTATTTTGGGATTTGACGTTGTCTCGGCGAACAATATTTGTCAAACCTTTTCAAACGTATTTTCGGTAGTATTTATATCGGTAGGCGCCGCGATAGGCATTATACTCGGTCAACTTTTAGGCGCGGGCAGAAATCAGGAGGCAAAACTTTCAAGTGCCAAACTCATCACCTTTTCGGTGGCGGCGAGTGTTTTAGTAGCGGCAGCATATTTCTTTACCGCAAAGTATATACCCGATATATATAACACAAATGATTCGGTCAAAGGTATCGCTACCGCACTTATGCAGATATACGCGCTTACAATGCCGATAGATGCTTTTGCAAATGCGACCTATTTCACCCTGCGCTCCGGCGGTAAGGTGTTTATAACTATGCTCTTTGACAGTATTTCAATATTCCTTGTGCCATTGCCCGTTGCTTTTATACTTACTGCCTTTACAAGCATATCTATTATTCCGCTTTATCTTACCTGCCAACTCTTAAATCTTGTTAAGTGCATAGGCGGTTATATACTTGTTAAAAAGGGTGTATGGATTAAAAATATAGTAGTTTAAATTTTTGTTGACAATTATTTTTTATTATGATAAAATAATTTAGTCGCATACGGAGAGGTATCGAAGCGGTCATAACGAGGCGGTCTTGAAAACCGTTTGGTAGCAATACCACAAGGGTTCGAATCCCTTCCTCTCCGCCATTTTTAATTATGTGAGTAAATTCACAATTTGGAGTAATACCCAAGTGGTGAAGGGGCTCCCCTGCTAAGGGAGTAGGTCGGGCAACCGGCGCGAGAGTTCAAATCTCTCTTACTCCGCCAAAAAGAAACGACAATTTTCGACAGAAGATTGTCGTTTCTTTTTGTAC
>JAKSQL010000077.1 GCA_024404125.1 Clostridia bacterium | reverse complement strand
ACAAAATTCTGTCGAATTTTGTCGTTTTTTGTTGGCAGGGGCAGAAGGGATCGAACCCTCGGCACTCGGTTTTGGAGACCGATGCTCTACCAGCTGAGCTATACCCCTATATGCTTTTGATTACTATAAAAGTATATATGACTGTGGCATAATTGTCAAGAAAATTTTACGAAAATCTATTAAAAATTTCTTGACTTTACCTATATTATATGGTATTATAATCAGGCACTGAATATTTGCTGGTGTAGCTCAGTTGGTAGAGCAGCTGATTTGTAATCAGCAGGTCGGGGGTTCGAGTCCGTCCACCAGCTTCAAAACTTCATATGGGAGAGTTCCCGAGTGGCCAAAGGGGACAGACTGTAAATCTGCTGCTTTCAGCTTCGATGGTTCGAATCCATCCTCTCCCACCAAGAAAAAAGCACTGCGAAAGCAGTGCTTTTTTCAAAGATATCCGTTTCTGCCGGAGCGGGTGATATATCTTCGGTATGATATCGTACTTCGTGCGATGATATACGCCTGCAGCGAGTATTGATAAATTTTACATATAAAAAAGCGATATCCGAAAGGATATCGCTTTAATTTATTTCCAAGGAGTCCAATTGCCGGTATTATCCATACCGTCGCCATCTTTTACGGTATCACTGCTATCAGAAGAGGTGTTGCTTTCGGTTGAAGAACTGTTATCCTTATTGCCGGACTCATTATTCTCTGAACCGTTGCCCTCTTGTGCAGTACTGCCGCTTGATGAATTATTATTACTGTCTTTCGGTTTTTTAATAACCTCACCGGTTTCAAAATCGACCTCGGTTGCATATTCGTCTATTGTAGACTCGTCTACACTAACCGTATCAGGACCGGTATCTTTAACATCAGCAGTTTTCTTGATAATCAAATTCTTACAGCAACCTGCAAATACAGTAATTACAAGTAACAAAGCCAAAGCAAGAGATAAGAAACGAATTATCTTATTCACTTTAATCGACCTACATTTCACCTTCGGTGCCATCAGAAGGATCTCCTTCGGCATAATCCCATGAATCGGTAATTACATCAACAGGAAGAAGATTAAGAGTTTCAATTTCTGGTTTAGTAAATAACTTTTTCACTTTTCTCTACCTCCTAAAAATTATTTAACAAAGTCAGACCAAGAAGCTGATTTAACGTTAGCAGAGAACTCAAACTTTGAATCTTTTACTGCATAACCTACGGCAGTATAATTCTTAGATGTATTAATACCGTAAACCCTCAAAGCATACTGCATTGCTTCAGTGTTACCTGCATGCCACATATATGACTTTTGAGTTACTCTGGTAACATAAATGTAATCAGGATCTCCAGTAGTGCCAGCATTAAGTTTCAAGAAACGCTTTTCTTCAAAGTCTTTCTCATACTGTTCTGTACCTTCAGGTCCGTATTTTGATTCAACGTTTGCAGCATAAAGATCTACAAGTCTGTTAAACAACTTTTCGTTAGTATCAAAACTATTTTTGTACTTATTTTTAAATTTAGCAAAATCGCCTATTACAAGTACTGTGCCGTAACCGTCTTTAGTCCAGTCAACAACATAAGATCCGAACTGAATGCCATCCAGCTTATCTCTAGCGTCTTTCGCAGACTCATCAGCTTTGTGACCACTTGCACCGAATGTGGTTAATGCTTCGCCGTCGGCAGGGAGTTTAAAGTAGTTAATGGTTACAGACTCACCGTTACCAATAAAATTACCATCAGCATTTTTTGTGATGTAATTTCCTTTGCTATCATAAACGCCGCCCATCGGTACGAAATAACCATCTGGTATGTCCATTGTTATTTCTTCGCCTGCGGTAGTATTAACGTCAGTCTTTTCCTCAACTGCATTTTCAACGGTTACAGTACCGTCTTTAAGAGTGGGTGTAATAAAGTTTTCACTTTCGTTAGCGAATTTACCGTCAAGAGTAACATTATATGTGTCTTCTTCAGTTGCGGTTACGTCTACAGTAACTGTGAATGCAGAAAGAGGATCTCTTACAAAAGAATCAACGATATGTAATACGTTGTTTTCTAATGTATAATTATCATTTTTAGTTAGCTTAATGCCCGTGCTATCAAGGGTATCTTCTTCTAAAGTTAAACCTTCAGCAAAGGTAACCGTAAGATCCATACCTGCAACACCACTAAAATCTGTTGCCGTAATTGTAACGGTTCCAGTAGCATTCGGAGCAACTTCCACGTTTGCTACTGTAATGGCAGCATCAGTTGCTGCGCTTACTGTTATACTGCCTGCAAACATACCAAGAGTTAACAGTAACGAGATTGCGATTGCTAATACTTTTTTCATGTTTGACAACTCCTTAAATAATTAGGTTAAAATATAGTAACACCTATAACCTTACATAAACAATTATATAGAATTTTTGCAAAAAATCAAGTGCAAATTGTGCACAATTTTAGCGGTTTATTGTATACTTATCACACATAGATTTCGTCAATATATACAAAATACGGTCTTTTTTATTAAATACTTACCATAATAATAATGTGCAATTTACAATTTTGAGTTGCTTTTTTACATTTTTAAGCACGAAAACGACTTAAATAATCCGTATACATTATAATACTTGGCTGCATATCGCTTACAGTATAAATAATGTTTACATTTATATATATACATTATATAATATATATACAAAATTGCAAAGGAACAAACTTATGGAAATTAAACCGATAGCATATATCAAGACCGATTTTAAAACCAAGTTCGGCATACCGCGGCAAAGCGGCAGAGTTAAAAGTTGTATAGGAACGGTGGTATTTGAAAAAGAGTACCGAAGTCCCGATTACATAAAAGGCATAAGTGAGTTTTCACACCTTTGGCTCTTGTTTGACTTTTCTGAGGCGCATAAAGAAGACTTATCCCCTACCGTACGTCCGCCAAGACTTGGCGGAAATAAAAAGGTAGGGGTGTTTGCAAGTCGCTCGCCGTTCAGACCAAACTTTATAGGAATTTCGTCCGTAGCACTTATTGGTACAGAGTGCAGCAAAGAGTACGGCACTGTGCTTAAAGTAACGGGGGCTGATTTGCTTGACGGCACACCTATATATGACATAAAGCCGTATGTATCGTATACCGACTCCCACCCCGATGCCGTTTGTTCCTATGCGGATATCCACAAAGACTACAAACTAAAGGTCGTATTTTTAAACGGATGTGAAAACTGCCTTGGCGATTACGAACTTAAAATTCTTACAGAGTGTTTAGCCGATGACCCGAGACCGTCCTACCAAGAAGACGGTAAAACTTACGGTATGGAAATGTTCGGCAAAGATATATCGTTTTCCGTAAAAGGCGATACACTTACAGTAAGTGAAATTAAGCATTAATTTTACAGTTTTGAATAACCGTAACCGTTTACAAGAGCATCTATCTTAACGCCGTCTTTACACATCGGACACTCGTGGGAATTATAACTTGTATAGTCTTTAATATCGTTGATTTTGAATACCGACTTAACGTCTATTCCCTTGCAGGTATCAAGCAATGCGAAAATTGCCGATACACCCACAACACTGCCCAAATAATACTGTACCGCTTCTATTGCAGACTCCGCGGTATAACCCGTGGTTACGGAAGCCGCAAGAATGAGCACATGCTTATTTTCTATCATATGAACGTTATTATCGCGGAAAATAAGCTGACTGCCCGAGGTGTGTTCGGGAGTAACTATGTAAATGGTGCGGTGAGCATTCATATTTACAAAATCTTCTGTAGTAAGCAATTCTGCAAGGCAGGTGCCTATTACCTCGGTACCGTCAAGGCAAAGAATTGTATCTACTATTGTGTTATTTTGATAGTAAGAAAGCAGTTCTTCGGCTATTGCCTTTGCTTCTGAAAGACGGGTTTTTTGCGTAGTAACGTCAATATAATAATTGGTATGGGAGTGCCCCGTAGCAAAATGCCCCTTTGACACTCTTAAAAACAGATTACTGTTATTTGTACGTATTTTAAAACTCTCACTGCCGGGCATAAATATACCTCCAAAAAATATTTTATTTAATTTTAACATACTTTTTTTAATTTTACAACGGTTGTTTTTATTGTCTAACCGCGTTGACAATAAATACTTTATATGTTAATATTACTATCATATCAAAAAAGGGTGGGTATGGAGTGCGTAAAAATATTGCTTTTTTGGATTTTTTACGGGTGATTTCAATTTTATCCGTAATAGCTATTCATACTGCAGCAGGTGTTTTAACTAAAATTGCAAAACCTTTGCAGACAAATATATACCTTGCGATTATATGTACGCTTTTTTTCTGCGTACCGATATTCTTTATGATTTCGGGCACGTTGTTTTTAAGCCCCGAAAAGAAAGCCCCGCTTAAGACCTTGTTCTTTAAATACATAAGAAGACTAATACTCGCACTCTTTATATTCGGCACCGCTTTTGCACTTGCAAGCATTATAATTAAAAATCAATTCACATTTAAACCGATTTTCTTATGGCAGGCATTCCTAAATATGCTTAAAGGTGAAAATTCCGGCGCGCATATGTGGTTTTTGTACGATATGCTTATCATATATCTTTTAATACCGATATTAAAACCGATAATAAATCGGATTAACAAGTCATTATACCTTTCTGCTCTTATTGTCTTATTCGCAGCATTTTCGTTGCTACCGTGTGCATCACAACTTATGCATTGGAATATCACGGTTCCGTTATTCCCTATTTTTGTTTTTTATTTTTTGTGCGGTGACTATATTTACCGTTTTGTTGACTGCAATAGAATCCCATGCCCCATTATTATTTCGGTTATTATTATTTGTCTTATCGGTATTTATGCCAATATTTTTCACAGTCTCGGAATAATATCAAATTACAATATGCCGTTCGTGGCAATATACTCAATGGCAATTTATATTTTGGCGCGTAAAAAGATTAAATCGGCGCCTAAATGTGCAAAATTAAGACCGTATATATTTTCAGTTTATATAATTCACAATGCATTTATAGCGGGATTTTATAAATTTTTCAACATAACTCCGCTTATATGCGGCGGATATATTTTGTTGCCGATTTTTGTATGCTTTTTTACGGTTATATCCTTTGCCACGGCATACGTTATGAAAAAAATACCTATTTTAAGCAAGTACGTGCTTTAGCAATAAGGACATTATATGTATACAGTATGCGTCCTGCCGAAATTCCGGCAGGACGCATTTTTTATTGATGATATTTTGAAAAGTGACCTGTTGTGCTCTCTTCCGCACGAAAAAACAAAAAAAGCAATGCCTTTCGGCATCGCTTCTTTTATTTTGTGATTGGACTACGAAAAAGATATTTCGGAAAATCGGTGGATAGTGTTGAACCCTCGCAAAAAACAATGTGTGATAATATAATACAATGCTTTGCGAAGCAAAGCTACCTTTTCTTTTCACTCTTC
>JAKSQL010000076.1 GCA_024404125.1 Clostridia bacterium | reverse complement strand
CTGGTTATGATATTATCGCTCAGGGTTATTCAGGTCTTATGTCACTTTGCGGACTTTATCCGCCGACTTCGGATATAAATGTAGTAGGCGGTTGGGCGATACTCGTATTTTTCCTTATAACCTATTATAAGTTTAAATGCGGCCCCGTTCACTACCTTAAAAGTTTTTGTGAGCCGGTGGGACTGCTCTTGCCGCTTAACCTTATAAGTGAGGTTGCAACACCGCTTTCGATGGCTTTCCGTCATTACGGCAACATTCTTTCGGGCTCGGTAATATCGGTACTTCTTGCGGCAGGACTCGGCGGTCTTTCAAATATGATTTTCGGCTCGCTTACGTCTTTCCCGATATTAAGAGTCGGCATACCTGCGGTACTCTCAATTTATTTTGATGTATTCAGCGGTTGCCTGCAGGCGTATATATTCGCTATGCTTACTATGCTTTACGTCGGCGGAGCATTTCCCGCTGATGATTATTTTGCAAAAAAACAAAAAGAACATAAACGGAGGAAAACAAAATGTTAGAACTTGCAATTGGTATTATTTTAGGTGGTTGTGCTTTAGGCGCGGGTGCCGCTATGATAGCGGGTATAGGCCCCGGTATAGGTGAAGGTAACGCGGTTGCCAAGGCGTGCGAAGCAATAGGCCGTCAGCCCGAATGTAAGGGCGACGTTACCACCACTATGCTTATGGGTTGCGCGATTGCCGAAACAACCGGTCTTTACGCACTCGTTATAGCAATACTTCTTATCTTCGTAGCCCCCGGCAGATTTGTAAATATACTGATGGAAAAAATCGGTAAGTAATTCGGGAGCGGATAATGAACACGTTAGATGTCATATCGGTAAATATCTGGCAGATAGTAGTTTCATTACTTAACCTGTTAATACTTTTTTTGTTGGTTAAAAAGTTTCTTTTCGGTCCCGTTACGCGTATGCTAAAAAAGCGGCAGGATACTGTTGATGCTAAATACAGCGAGGCGGATATTGCTTTAAAGAACGCGCAGGAAAGCGAAAAAGAATTAAACAAGAAATTAAACGATGCCAATATTACCGCTACAAAAATTATTTCCGATGCTACTGCTACCGCAGGAGTAAGAAGCGATGAGATTGTTGCCGAAGCGAAAAAGACGGCGGAAAATATAGTGGACCGCGCAAAAGTTAACGCTGAACTCGAAATGGAAAAAGCAAAGTCTTCCATAAAAGAGGAGATAGTGGACGTTTCCGCGGCGCTCACCGAAAAACTGCTTGAAAGAGAAATGAACGGTAAAGACCACGCAGATTTTATCGATTCGTTTATCGATACTTTGGGTAATAGCGATGAATAGTGAAATAAGCAGAGAATATGCCGAAGCGCTTTTTGCTTTGGCAAAGGAAGAAAACGATACATCGGGTGTACTAAAGTCGCTTGATTTGGTTGCCGATGTATTTAATAAGAATCCCGAATATCTTACCTTTTTAAACTCTCTTTCCATTCCCGCGAACGAGCGGACCGATGCTATAAAAGAGGCACTTTCGGGTAAGATAAGTGATTGTGTGCTTAATTTTCTGTGCCTTATTTGTGAGCGAAATCGGGCAAACATATTTTTTGAGTGTGTAGAGTATTATAAGGACCTTTACAGATTTGATAAAAATATTACGGTGGTTTCGGTTAAAAGCAGTGTGGAACTTTCTCCTCAGCAGAAGTCAAAACTTAAATCAAAGCTTGAAAAAATGTTGGGCGGCAGTGCAGAGATTACCTATACTGTGGATAAATCGCTTATAGGCGGTATGGTAATAGAAACAAACGGCAAGATTATTGACGGCAGTCTTAAAACAAAACTTCACGGCATTAAGGAAGTGATATCAAGATGAACAACAATTCCGAAGAAATAAGCAGTATCATAAAACAGCAAATAAAGGATTACAATTCTAAAATCGAGATGAGAGAGACCGGCACCGTAATTTTGGTAGGTGACGGTATTGCGCGCGTTTTCGGTCTTAAAGACTGTATGGCAAACGAACTTTTAGAGTTTGAGGACGGCAGCGCGGGACTTGCTCAAAACCTCGAAGAAGAGGCGGTTTCGGTTGCGGTTTTATCCGATACAAACAATATAAAAGAGGGCTCACTTGTAAAGCGCACCGGTAAGGTACTTTCTGTACCTGTAGGCGAAAATATGCTCGGCAGGGTAGTAGATGCGCTCGGCAACCCTATAGACGGTAAAGGCCCTATAAAGACCGATGAGACACGTCCTATAGAGTCTGAAGCCCCCGGAATAATTAAGAGAGAAAGCGTATCGGTGCCGCTTGCTACCGGCATTAAGGCGATAGACAGTATGATACCTATTGGTCGCGGTCAACGTGAACTTATAATCGGTGACAGGCAGACCGGTAAAAGCGAAATCGCCATAGATACGATTATAAACCAAAAGAACAGCGGAGTGCTTTGTATCTATGTTGCAATAGGTCAAAAGGCGACTTCGGTAGTAGGAATAGTAAACCAACTTGAAAAGGCGGGTGCTATGGCTTATACTACCGTAGTTTCGGCAACCGCGTCCGAAAGCGCACCGCTTCAGTATATAGCACCATATTCGGGTTGCGCTATGGCGGAGTATTTCAGAGAGCAGGGTAAGGACGTTCTTATCATTTACGATGACCTTTCTAAACACGCCGTTGCTTACAGAGCACTCTCTCTTCTCATAAGAAGACCGCCCGGCCGTGAGGCATACCCCGGAGACGTATTTTATCTCCACTCACGTTTGCTTGAAAGAGCGGCTTGTGTTGCAAAAGAGTACGGCGGCGGTTCTATAACGGCCTTACCGCTTATAGAAACCCAGTCCGGAGACGTTTCCGCATATATCCCAACCAACGTTATTTCCATAACCGACGGTCAGATATTCCTTGAAACCGAACTTTTCCATTCGGGCATTATTCCCGCAATAAACCCCGGTATTTCGGTTTCGCGTGTTGGCGGCGCGGCGCAGCTTAAAGCGATGAAAAAGGTTTCGGGCGAACTCAAACTTTTATATTCGCAGTATATGGAACTTAACTCTTTCGCTCAGTTCGGCAGTGACCTTGATGCCGATACCAAAGCGCGTCTTAACCTCGGTGAAAGAATAGTGGCGGTACTTAAACAAAACCGCAACTCACCTATAAGGCCGGGTTGTCAGGTAGCAATAATATATGCCGTAATAAACGGTTATCTTGATAATGTTGCTATTCCCGATGTTCCCGAATATGAGCAAAATCTTTATGCGCTTTTAAACAGCAAGTATTCCGATTTGCTCGAGAGATTTGAAAATAATTTCTATGAGGATTCGGATATTGAAAGACTTAAATCTGCCCTTAAAGATATGCAGAGGTGATAGGATTTGAGTGCTAACATTAAAAGTCTTCGGGTGCGGATAAAGAGTGTCAATTCAACCCTCCACCTTACCAAAGCAATGGGACTTGTGGCGTCTTCAAAGATGCGTAAAGCAAGCGAAAGTATGACAAACGGCAGAGAATATGCCGAGGCGGTAAAACTTACCGTTAATATGCTTGCAGGTCTTAACGAGTGCAAGAACAGTCCGTATATGCAAAAAAAAGACGGCGAGCGTACAAAAATCATTATTATCGCGGGGGACAGAGGACTTGCGGGCGGATACAACGCGAATGTATTCCGTCTTGCAAAAGAGTTTGATAATGCCGAGTTTATTCCGATAGGCAAACGTGCCTGCGAGCGCTTTTCAAAAGAAACGGTGCTTTGTGAGGGCTACAGTTTTGACTCGGCGATGGCACTTGCAAAAAAACTCTGCAAAGAGTTTTTAAACGGCGACTTTGATAAACTCGGTATAATCAGTACTGAATATATATCAATGCTCACCCAACAGGCAAAAATCGAGTATCTTTTGCCGATTGACGACAGTAATGCCGTAAAGGTTGCGGGCGCAATTTTCGAGCCGAATGAACTTACGGTGCTAAACGATGCCATACCCGAATATATTGCGGGTATGATAATTGCAAAGGTAAAAGAAAGTTTTGCGAGTGAGGTTTCGGCAAGACGTACCGCTATGGATTCTGCGGGCAAGAATGCCACCCAGATGATAGATGATTTACAACTTAAATATAACCGTGCAAGACAAGGTGCAATAACTCAGGAAATCACCGAAATAGTTGCCGGTGCAGGAAAGTAGAGTGTGAAAATGGCTGAAAAAAATATAGGCAGCGTATGTCAGGTAATGGGGCCTGTTGTAGACGTAAGGTTTGAGCAGGGCAAATTACCTCAGATATACAACGCTCTTACAATACCGATAGGGGAACGTACCCTTACTGTTGAGGTTGCTCAGCATATAGGCGATAATACCGCAAGATGTATTGCCATGGCTTCAACCGACGGTTTAAAACGCGGTACTTTGGTGACCGATACCAACGGTCCTATCAGCGTTCCGGTAGGCGAAGAAACATTAGGCAGAATATTTAACGTATTAGGCGAAACGGTTGACGAGGGCGAAGAACTCAAAAATGCCGAGCGGTTAAGCATTCACCGCGCCGCTCCCGAGTATGACGAACTTTCCACCTCCACCGAAATACTCGAAACGGGTATTAAGGTAATCGACCTTATTTGCCCCTATTCAAAGGGCGGTAAAATAGGTCTTTTCGGCGGTGCCGGTGTTGGTAAAACCGTTCTTATAATGGAACTTATCAACAACGTAGCAAAAGAGCACGGCGGACTTTCCGTTTTCACCGGCGTAGGTGAGAGAACAAGAGAGGGTAATGACCTTTATAACGAAATGAAACAGTCGGGCGTTTTAAGTAAAACAGCCCTTGTGTACGGTCAAATGAACGAGCCGCCCGGCGCACGTATGAGGGTAGGTCTTTCAGGTCTTACAATGGCTGAATATTTCAGAGATAACAAAGGTCAGGACGTTCTTTTGTTTATTGACAATATATTCAGATTTACTCAAGCAGGCAGTGAGGTATCGGCACTCCTTGGCCGTATGCCGTCTGCGGTTGGTTATCAACCGACTTTGGCAAACGAAATGGGTGCTTTGCAAGAGCGTATAACTTCTACAAAGAAGGGCTCTATTACATCCGTTCAGGCGGTTTACGTTCCTGCGGATGACCTTACCGACCCCGCGCCTGCTACAACCTTTGCACATCTTGATGCAACTACCGTTTTGTCAAGAAACATTGCATCTCAAGGTATTTATCCCGCGGTTGACCCGCTTGAATCCACAAGCCGTATACTTTCTCCCGAGATACTCGGTAAAGAGCATTACGAGGTAGCAAAAGAGGTACAAAGAATACTTCAGCGCTATAACGAACTTATGGATATTATCGCGATTATGGGTATGGACGAACTTTCCGATGAGGATAAACTCCTTGTTAACCGCGCGCGTAAGATACAAAGATTTTTATCACAACCGTTCCACGTATCCGAGAAATTTACGGGTATAGAGGGAACTTATGTACCGCTTAGTGAAACGATAAGGGGCTTTAAGGCAATCATCGA
>JAKSQL010000075.1 GCA_024404125.1 Clostridia bacterium | reverse complement strand
ACACCGTCCGAAACTACGGGAGTGCCCAAAACCGAGTTTGCATTTGCAAGTTCTACTGCTTTTTGCGCCGTAAGTGAAAGTACTTCGGTAAAACTTAAATTTTGATTTTCATTTTCACTTTTCAACGTTTTCCCGCCTTTCGTTTTCGTTAAGATAATTAAGCACCCTTACAAAGCATATAAGCGCGCATATCACCGAAAGAGATACCTTTAAATCGGTTTCAAAATACGGCTTCTCTCTGTCAAAATCGCAACAAATATCAACATCAAAATTCTTTTTGCCCTTAAAGAACTGCTCAATATAAGAGGTCAGCGGATATACTACCGCACACACCTCTCCGTAGTTAATCGCCGTAGAGGCAGCATCGGCACTTGCCGATATATATAATATGCGCAGATTTTTAAGTCTTATTTTCTTAATTAAATCTTTTGCCGTACTTATAAGAAATTTTATAACCTCTACCGTCTTACCGAAAGTGCCCTCAATACCGCTTTCTTTAAGATTGAATTTTAAGGTCTTTATACTGTCAAACTTATCAATGCCTAATATTCTTTTTGTTTTTTCGGAAAGGCCTTTTTTCTTCTTTTCGTTTTTCGCGCCGTCATTTTCTTTGCTTTTGCTTTCTTTTTTGTTAAGGCCTAATTTTATAACCTTTAAAAAATAAAGCGAAAATTCAATATCGCTTCCCGATTTGCTTCTTATCCTGAAATCTACAGGTGATAAAATAAGCAACAGTATTAAAACAAGTATTGCCGCAAACACAATACCGATGATTTTAAGCAGCGCCATTTTTATCACCTCACAAAAGTAATTTTACCATATAATAAAATTAAATTCAATATCCGCTTTGGTATTGATTTTAGGCAAGAAATATACTATACTTATTAGGTATTATTTGTTTAAAGGTGATAATTTATGTCAGTTTTAGAAGGTCTTAAACCCGAAAGGGTATTTTATTACTTTGAAAATCTATGCTCAATACCTCACGGCTCGGGCAATACAGATAAAATAAGCGATTACTGTATGTCGGTCGCAAAGGGACTTAACCTTTACTGCGTTAAAGATAAGAGCAACAATGTTGTAATAAAGAAAAAAGCAAGTGCAGGTTACGAAAATAAACCCACCGTAATTTTACAGGGCCATCTTGATATGGTGTGCGAGAAAGAAAGCGGCAGCAATTTTGACTTTTTAAGGGACGGTCTTGATATTAAAATCGAGGGCGATTACGTTACTGCAAACGGTACAACTCTTGGCGGGGACGATGGTATAGCCATCGCCATGGCACTCGCGATACTTGAAGACGATACTTTGCCTCACCCTGATTTAGAGGTGCTTTTCACTACCGACGAAGAAACCGGAATGTACGGCGCATACGATTTTGATGCGTCTTTGCTTGATGGCAAAATGCTTATAAATATTGACTCTGAAGACGAGGGCATACTCACCGTAAGTTGTGCAGGCGGCGGAAGGGTTGATATAAACATACCGCTTAAGTCAACAAGTGTTTCAAAAAAATGCTGTAAAGTAACACTTAGCGGACTTTTGGGGGGACATTCGGGCACCGAAATAAATAAAGGCAGATTAAACTCCAACATAACACTCGGCAATTTTTTAAGTACCGTAGATAAGGAATTTTTTATAGCCGATATAAGCGGCGGACTTAAAGATAACGCGATACCGAGAGAAAGCAGTTGCCTTATTTGCAGTGATGCCGATATTAAAGGTTTGGCTGAAAATTTTGTAAAGAACAATAAAACTTCTTTTGACAGCGGACTTAAAATCACCGTGGAGGATGCATCCTTTTCTACCGCGTTTGATTATGAGAGCAGTAAAAAAATCGCCGACTTTTTATCAAGTGTTATAAACGGTGTTCAGGGTATGAGCGAGGATATCAAAGGTCTTGTTGAAACTTCGCTTAATCTCGGCGTTTTAAAATGCGAAAACAACACCTTAAAAGCGGAGTTCTCTGTACGAAGCAGTGTAAACTCAAAAAAGCAGGACACCATTGATAAACTCTTTAAAACCGCTGAAACGTTCGGCGGTACTGCCGAAAGCAGAGGCGAGTATCCCGCTTGGGAGTATAAAAAGCAGTCTTTTTTACGCGATACGTTTTTAAGGGTTTATAAAAATCTATACGGCAAAGATATGAAGGTTGAAGCAATACACGCAGGTCTTGAATGCGGACTCTTTTCGGATAAAATAGCAGGGCTTGACGCGGTATCGTTAGGACCTGATATGTGCGATATTCATACCACCGAGGAAAAATTAAGCATTCCCTCAACTAAAAGAACTTATGAACTTATATGTGAAGTTTTAAAGGAGATATAATTATGACAGTAAGCATTGTAAAAAGAATTACCGAAAATTTAGGTCAGAACGAAGCGGCGCTTATCACTTCGGGGGACAGCCGTTTTTACGTAACGGGTTTCCGTTCAAGCGCAGGCAGTGTGGTAATAACCAAGAAAAAAGCATATTTCCTTATTGATTTCCGTTATTTTGAAAAGGCAAAATCGGTTGTTAAAAGTTGCACCGTGCTTCTTTCAAACCGCAGTGTAGACGAAATAAAAGAAATACTTTTAAACGACGGTGTTAAAAAACTTTTCATAGAAACCGAAAGCGCAAGCGTAAGTGATTTGAAAAGTTACAGAGAGCAGATAAGCGGGGTAGAGATATCAGACGACAGTATGCTTGATAAACTGCTTGAAGATATGCGCTGTGTAAAATCCGAGCAGGAGTTTGAACTTATAAAGAAAGCCCAAAAGGTAACCGACGATACTTTTTCGTATATCCTTAACAATATAAAGGCGGGGCGTACCGAAAAAGAGGTTATGCTCGATATGGAATTTTATATGCGGAAGCACGGCGGTGATGCGGTTGCATTCGATTTTATAGTAATTTCGGGCAAAAACACTTCTTTGCCGCACGGTGTTCCTACCGATAAGGTAATAGAAGACGGCGATTTTGTAACTATGGATTTCGGCGCTTCTGTTGGCGGATATCTTTCGGATATGACACGTACCGTTGCGGTAGGCCACGTAAGCGATAAGCAAAAAGAGGTTTATAATATTGTCCTTAAATCACAACTTGAAGCGTTAAAGCAGATAAAAGCGGGTGTTATATGTAAAGATATTGATAAAATTTCCCGCGATATAATTTACGGTGCGGGATACGAGGGTTGCTTCGGCCACGGGCTCGGTCACAGTGTAGGTATAAAAATCCACGAAAATCCGAATTTTAACACCCGTTGCACCGATATACTCAAAGCCGGTACCGTAATAACCGTAGAGCCGGGCATTTACATTGAAAACGAATTCGGTGTAAGAATTGAAGATATGGTTTACGTTACCGATAACGGTTGTATAGACATAACAAACAGTAAAAAGGATTTGATTGTTTTATGACACCCTTAGAAAGATTTTTAAATTACGTTAAATTTTATACTACGTCTGACGAAGAAAGTGATACAGTACCCTCTGCTATGCGCGAAAAAGACCTCGGAGAGTATCTTGTAAAAGAACTTAAAGAAATAGGTCTTGAAGATGTAGTGATGGATAAATACGGCTATGTTTACGGCTTTCTGCCTGCGAGCAAGGGTTGTGAAAAGAGTGACGCGATAGCCCTTATTGCACATATGGATACTGCGCCCTCCGCTCCCGGAGAAAACGTAAATCCGCAAATTGTAAAATACAGCGGCGGCAGTATTGTACTTAAATCGGGTGTTGAGATTTCTCCTTATGAATACCCTTCTCTTAATAAGTATGTAGGGCAAGAACTCATAACGTCTGACGGTACCACCCTTTTAGGTGCGGACGATAAGGCGGGTATTACCGAAATCATAACAGCGGCGGAATACTTAAAGAATAACCCCGATGTAAAGCACGGCAAAATAGCACTTTGCTTTACTCCCGATGAGGAAATAGGCAGAGGGGCTGACTTTGTTGATATTAAAAAACTCGGTTGCGATTACGGTATTACGGTAGACGGCGGCGAACTCGGTGAAATAAATTATGAAAACTTTAACGGTGCGGCGCTTAAAGTTACCGTAAACGGTGTTAACATTCACCCCGGCTCCGCAAAGGATAAAATGAAAAACTCGGTACTTATAGCAAACGAGTTTTTAAGTCTTTTACCGCAAAACGAAACCCCCGCTCACACCTGTGACCGAGAGGGCTTTTATCACGTATGCGATATTAAGGGTGACGAAACCAAAACCGTTATTTCAATAATTATCCGCGACCACGATAAGCAAAAATTTGAAAACCGTAAAACTTTTGCAAAAGAGTGTGCCGATTTTATAAACAAAAAGTACGGCGAAAACACCCTTGTTGCCGATATAAGCGACAGTTATTACAATATGGGTGAAAAAGTTGAGGATAAGTTATACATAGTAGAGAATGTCAAAAAGGCAATGGAAAACTGTTCTGTTAAGCCGTATATAGAGCCGATACGCGGCGGTACGGACGGTGCCCGCCTTTCGTTTGACGGACTTATTTGCCCGAATATCTGCACCGGCGGTGTAAATTTCCACAGTGTAAGGGAATTTATCCCCGTATCCGCACTTAAAAAGGTAAGCGACATATTAGTAGAACTTATAAAACTTTCGGTATAATAATGCGACTTTTAGTAACAGAAACCGAATTTTTAAAGGATTTATAAATATGTCGGTGAATGTCGGTCTTGTTTAATATATAGTCATAGAGAAGATGGAAACAACGCAACAAAATCTTCATACTATATAATAAGTGTTTCAAAAACGGGAATACTTATTGTGCACTTAAAAAACACTTGACAGTAATGTTGTATGATGTTATAATACAAGTGCAAGATAGGCAACTTGAGTGTCTATCAGATGTTGATGCGCTGGGGCGTTTCGAGATGCGCTGTAGCGTGGAGTCTTATAACGGTTGTATGTTTACCAAGACTCGAATAGGGTAACACCGAAAGAAAACATTCAAAAAGCTCTGCTTAAAGCAGGGCTTTTTTTGTGGGGATGTAAAAATGGATTTATTATTACAAAGGGCATTGGATTTCGAAAAAATCACCCATTATAAATATAAATATACGATGGGAAGAAAAGGGCAACTTTATATTTTTGAAATTGATTTCAGGCCATCTGATTTCCATCATTTAATCGGTTTGCAGAAGTTAACAGATATTGAAGCAGTTGACGATGATAGAGAAATCGTTTTCGATAATATACTAAATGGCAAAATAAATTATGATAAATTAATAAAAAGCAGTTTTTACGAAGATATCAGAGAACGTTTTGATTCTTTTGAAAATTTTACGAAAATATTTAATGATAAGAATACTACATATAAGTATACACAAGATTTAACATATTCTCAAATACCTGCAGATTATTTGTTTACCAACCATTCATACGGAAATCCATTGTATGTTTTTGTAAAGCAAAGAGAAGATGAAGACTTGTTTTGCTGTAATTCTTTTTTCCCTTTTAAAAACTTCCAATACGAGCGTGGGCAAAGAA
>JAKSQL010000074.1 GCA_024404125.1 Clostridia bacterium | reverse complement strand
AGACCGAGGGCTTGACCTATTTCCGATTCTCCATTACTTGTTCAGTTTTCAGGGTACGAAAACCTAAAAGCGACCTACTTGATAGGTCGCTTTTTTATATATAAAAACTGCCCATCAAAATACTTTGATGGGCTTTCGTCTTTTAAAACGCTGTTTAAAGAGTTTTTATAAATTCGTTCATATCTTCTTTTAGTGAATCAAGAAAACACTTGATATGATAGCCGTCGGTTGTAGCATGATGGCAGGTAATAGAAAGCGGCATAAAGAGTTTACCGTCCCTTTCAAAAAACTTGCCCGATTCAACCGAGGGAAAATAGTAGGGCTTATTTTCATACATATGTACTGCAAAATGAGAAAATTCCACCCACGGAATGCAAGCAACGGTATAAGCATTTGCAGGCGGAGGTGTTTGCGGTTGGGAAAGTATGCCGTGAGTGTTGCCAAAATTCTTTTGGTTTTCTGTATATGACCGATAAAACTCGGAAAAATCGTCTGAATACTCGGTCCACATAAGAGAAACGGTGTGGTCGTCTTCGTGAAAAGTGGCATATAAAGGTGTAAGGGTATCGTAATACCCGAGGACACCGTCTTTTTCGGCAACTTTAAATTCAATTTGACGGTTTAAATTTTTGGTAACAAGCCAAAGATAGACCGGAAAAAATTTAAGATTTGCCTTCTTTACCGCTTTCTTAAGGTCGGTAATGTCAATGTTTACGGTGAGAGAATAACCGGTAGGCGCCATTTTTGAAAAATAATAAAAGTTTTGTGCACGGGGCCAGGTTTTAATATCAATGGGTGTAAAATTCATAATGTTCTCCTTAAAAAAATTCACCGCCATAAACGTTGGCGGTGAATAAGAATCAGTTTATTTTACCGTAAAGCGGAGTATCGCTATCTTTTTTCGGCTCTCTTGTAGGGGTAGAAGCAACCGTATTTGACGGGCGACGTCTTGAATTATCTCTTCTGCCGCGACGGTTTCTATCATCCCTGAAATCAGGCATTTTTGCGCCTTCGGGAAGAATAACAACTCTTCTGTTTGCGCCTTCACCTACTGAACTTGAGGTAACACCCTCAACCGCCTGTACTGCGGTGTGAATGATTCTGCGTTCGTAAGGATTCATCGGCTCAAGACGGCGGCTTTTGCCGGTCTTTAACACCTGTGCGCAAACCTTGTTTGCAAGGTCACTTAAGGTTTGCTCCCTCTTTTCGCGGTAATTGCCGATGTTAAGGGAAACCTTAAAATATCCGTTGCCGTTATTGGCGGCAAGACTTGTAAGGTATTGCAAAGCATCAAGTGTTTCGCCTCTGTGACCGATAACTGCGCCTATACCGTCACCGTCAATGATAATATACGCACCGTTTTCTTTAAGGGCGGCTTTTGCGGTGATGTTTTCACAACCCAAATTCTTAAGTATAAAGGTAAGGTATGAAATTGCTTTGCCGCAAGGGGTGTCCGCACCGATTTCGGATGCATCAACTGCGTTTGCGTAATCTTCACGTACGGTTGAAACAGCGGGCTTTTCTGCTTTCTTTTCGGCAGGTTTCTTTTCTTTCTTTACGTTCTGATTTTTTTCGGTTTTAACTGCTTTTTTCTCTTTTTTCGGCTTTTCGTCCGGCAATTCTATAAATGCGCGAACCTCTGCTTTTGAACCGCCGAACACTCCAAGAACTTTTTTCTTGGGTTGTGAAACGATTTCAAACTGAACTTCGTCATCAAGACCGGCACCAAGTTCTATTCTTGCCGCCTCTTGTGCTTCCGGAACGGTTTCGCCGAAGCCGTGTGCTTCTCTAATCAAGGGAAATCCTCCTTTTATTCTTCAGCAGACGAATTAAATTTATCGTACTGCTTCTTTTCAAAGTTATAACGCTCGAGCAGGTCTTTTCTGCGCTCGCGTGCAAGCATCTGATGGGGTCCGTAAAACAGTTGCATACAAGACTGAATAAGACCGCCCACCAAAGATGAACAAATCCAATAAAATCCTACACCGCCCGGCAAACTAAAGCCGATGAAGAGGGAGATAAGCGGCATTGTGAGCAGCATTCCCGCCATTGTGGGAGCGTCCGGATTGTTCTTTTTGTTGATGAGCATTGAAACAACGCTCGTAAGCATTTGCGCCAAAAATGCGCTTATCGGAATAAGCCAAATAAGTTTAAAGTCCCCGAAAATGTTTATGCTGAAACCGGGGGTTAAGGTAAGGTCCAACTTTTCGTTTTTAAAGAGATTGTAGTTAATGCCCGAATCCTTATGCGTTCTTTCAAGATATACTATATCGTTTTTAACCTTCTTATATTGCTTCTTTGAAAGCACTTCTTCAAAAATCTTATCTTCGGGGTGGTGTATATCATAGTCAATAAGGTGGATAAGAGCAAGTTCCGAATTGGCACTGCGCTTTTCATCCCAAGAAA
Organism: Clostridia bacterium; assembly: GCA_024404125.1. Lineage (GTDB taxonomy): Bacteria > Bacillota > Clostridia > Oscillospirales > Acutalibacteraceae > UBA737. The sequence goes on along the minus strand of JAKSQL010000074.1, from coordinate 3,107 downwards.
GTTTTTCTTTGATTTTATCGTATTGGTCTTCGTCGCTCTTTTTAAGCGAGGTCATAGCGGTAGAAAAGGTTTTGCTTACGTTTTTAACCTTAACGTTATCGGCGTTCGCCATATAGGTAAGAGGGGACAAAATGAGCGAATATATCCACATCATAAGAACAATTCTTATAATAGTAGGCAGACATCCGCCCGACATTGAAATGCCTTCATCCTGATAAAGTTTTTGCTGTGCCGTAGCAAGTTTCTGACGGTCATCGCCGTATTTCTTTTTAAGTTCGTCAAGTTTCGGCTTTATACGGGTTTGACCTACGGCAGACTTTTGGCTTTTGATACTGAGCGGAATAAGAACTACGTTGATTACAACCGTAAAGAGCAGTATAGATGCGGCAAAACTGCCTCCGAACAAATCTGCAAAAAATCTGAGTATAAAAGCCAACGGCTTGTTAATCAAATTCATATTATACCATCCTATCGGGTGAGATTTTTCTTTTTTTCGGGTACGGGGTCATATCCGCCTTTACAAAAAGGATTACATCGCAATATTCGCCACAAAGCGAGAGCGGTACCTTTAAACACCCCGTGAACGGTTATCGCCTCTATTGCATAGTTTGAGCAGGTAGGGGTAAATCTGCAAGAGGGCGGCTTGGCGGGAGAAATTGTCTTTTGATAAATTTTAATAAGGAAAATCAAAAATCTTTTAATCGGGTTTTTCATCACTAATAAGCCCTGCTTTTTGAAGTTCGTTTTTCATCATACTCGCAACGTCGGTACTTTTGAGTAAAAGCGCCTTGTGACGCGCCACCGCAACAAAATCGTAACCTTTAACAATATCGTTCTGGCAATCAAAAAAAGCGGCATACAGTACGCGCTTGGCGCGGTTGCGTTTAACGGCAGTACCGATTTTTTTGCTTACGGTTATGCCGAAACGCACCCTATCTTTCCTGCCTTTTGCGGCATATAGCACAAAGGCAGGAGTTACCATGGAAATCCCGCGGGAATAAAGTCTGCGGAACTCATAGTTTTGTTTAAGTTTTTCAAACTTCTGCATAATTTTTCCTTTCGCACACGCCTAACAAAAGGAAAAGCCACAAAGAAAGTGGCTTTTAATAGGTAAGTTGTTTTCTTCCCTTTGCTCTGCGACGTGAGAGCACTTTACGGCCGTTTGCCGTAGCCATTCTCTTTAAAAAGCCGTGTTCTTTTTTACGGTGCAGCTTTTTCGGCTGATACGTTCTTTTCATAAATTCTAACCTCCTTGTAGAGTACGTTATCCAAAATTGGTTTATCGGATAACCTATCAGTTTATAATTATACCCTAAAGATAGGGGTACTGTCAACAAAAATATAAAAAAAGTTAAAAAGCAGTTGCAAATTTTTCTTAAATATGATACTATACGCATAACGGGGGTGTAGCTCACTTGGGAGAGCGTCTGAATGGCATTCAGAAGGTAGTCGGTTCGATCCCGATCATCTCCACCAGCGGTAATGCGCCGCACGTTTAAAACCCGATGGATTTTAAAAGGTCCGTTGGGTTTTTTTATCGCATAAAAACACATGGAAAAATGATAAGAAAATCAAAAATCGGATTAAAACAACGGTAAAAAAGCTTGAAATATTGTAAAAGGTAAAAAAATGTGTTAAAATAAAATAGTAATAAAATGAAAGGAAAATGCTTATGAAAAAAGTATTAAAAAATTCTGCTTTAGTGACAGTGTTAGTACTTGCTTGTACAGCGGCAACGCTCTTTGTTTCGCCAAGTGTCGATTCAAAAGTGTACGGTGCCGAAAACGGTGCAAATACCGTAGATGAAGTCAAAGTCGCATTGCAGGAAGTGGCTTATTCGTATTATATGCGCGGCAAGAGTATACAGTATAACACTATGAAAAGAAACGGCTTCTTTTCTCCCGAAAGCGCCACAAAGCAAAACACACAGTATACTGTGTGCTCGGGGTATACACAAAATATTTATCACGAACTGCTTGGAATTTCAATTCCGGTCAGCACGACAAAACTGATAAACTATGCGCGAGACAATGCAGGTAATCCCGAAGTTGCAGCTTTTGGCGAGCGTGAAGATAACGGTGATTTTAAACTGACTTTTTTTGATAATGGCAATAAAAGCAAAGAGGTTACAAATCCGACGACGGCCGATATTTTAACTTGTTTGCAGCCCGGTGACGTATTGACATGTACCGGGCACGCGATATTCCTTTACAATCTTATTTATGACGATGACGGCAAAATAACCGACGCGGAAACAATAGAAAGCACTTACGGCGATGGAAAGATTATAAATGTAGAATCGAAGGTTGCTACAAACGTTCCTGACGGAGTAGAGAGGTTCGGGAACAACAATCATTATTTATACCACGGTGACGGTAGTTTATATTACGGCAAATTGTCTGATAGCGATACGTGGACGCGTCTTAGCGATAGCGGAAAAGCCAATTGCTCAATACTAAGATTTATACAAAGCGACACAAACGGCAACGCCGTACTTAATTACCGTGGCGCAGCATACGGTGACCGTGACTATATAAACGAAGCGATCGAACTTAACAGCACTGCAAAGGCGAGAATTAGGTTTGAAAAATTGTACATAGAAAAAACCGTAGACGTATTTAACGATAGCATAGTAGAAGCGGGTGATAAACTCACCTATACTCTTACCGTTAAAAACAAGAGCCGTAAAGATTACACCGAAGATTTAAAGATAATAGAGAACATTCCTGAAAACACAACGTATAATTCTTGCGAAGCGGATAATAGTGAAGCAAAAATTACGGTTGATGAAAAAGGCGGAAAGATAGAGTGTAACGTAGGCAAACTTGGTCTTGATCATAAAGTTACACTCACGTACACCGTAACGGTAAACAAAAGCAGCGAAGGCAAGACGGTAATAAGCGCAGGAAGCGTCGGCGGAATTTCCACTGCAGAAATATATAATCCCATAAGCAAAAATTTAACAAAAGAGCAAAAAGCGGCCATTGTTAAATCGTGCAAAAAACTTACGGGAAAGTATTCAGGCAAACAACTTATAAACGCGGTATATAAAGATGCTTTGGGGGTAAATCTCGGCATTGATGCGATTAAAGTAACCGATATAATTA